>NZ_JBHVER010000066.1:0-35860 GCF_042802195.1 Kitasatospora sp. NPDC057500
GTCTTGGCAGGTTCGATGGCATGTGACATATTACTGACGTGTCCCACTCCCAGAGACTCCCCGACGTCGTGGTGGTCGGTGCCGGTGTCGTCGGCGCCGCCTGCGCGTACTACGCCGCCCGGGCCGGCCTCGCCGTCGACGTCGTCGACCGCGGCCCGGTCGCCGGCGGCACCACCGGCGCCGGCGAGGGCAACCTGCTGGTCTCCGACAAGGAGCCCGGCCCCGAGCTCGACCTCGCCCTGTACTCCACCGGCCTGTGGCGCGAGCTCGCCGACGAGCTCGGCGCCGCCGTCGAGTACGAGGCCAAGGGCGGCCTGGTGGTCGCCGGCGCGCCCGCCCGCCAGGAGGCGCTGCGCGCCTTCGCGGCCGAGCAGGCGGCGGTCGGCGTCACCTCCGAGGAGATCCCCGGCGAGCGGCTGCGCGAGCTGGAGCCGCACCTCGCGCCCGGCCTGGCCGGCGGCTTCCACTACCCCCAGGACGCCCAGGTCCAGCCCGCGCTGGCCGCCGCGCACCTGCTGTCCGCCGCCCGCCGGGCGGGGGCGCGGCTGCACACCGGCGAGGCCGTGCGGGCCGTGCGGCTCGGGGCCGACGGCGCCGTGCGCGGCGTCGAGACCGAGCGGCGGCGGCTGGACGCGGCCGCCGTGGTCAACGCCGCGGGCACCTGGGGCGGTGAGCTGGCCGCGCTGGCCGGCGTCCGCCTGCCGGTGCTGCCGCGGCGCGGGTTCGTGCTGGTCACCGAGCCGCTGCCGCGGATCGTCCGGCACAAGGTCTACGCCGCCGACTACGTGGCCGACGTGGCCAGCGGTTCGGCCGCGCTGCAGACCTCGGCCGTGGTCGAGGGGACGCCCGGGGGGCCGGTGCTGATCGGCGCCAGCCGGGAGCGGGTCGGCTACGACCGGACGCTCTCGGTGGAGGTGGTGGGCCGGCTGGCCGCCCAGGCTGCCGCGCTGTTCCCGGTGCTGGCCGGGGTGAGCGTGATGCGCGCCTACCGCGGCTTCCGGCCGTACCTGCCGGACCACCTGCCCGCGATCGGCGCCGACCCCCGGGTGCCCGGGCTGTACCACGCCTGCGGCCACGAGGGCGCGGGCATCGGCCTGGCCCCGGCCACCGGACTGCTGATCACCCAGCAGCTCACCGGCAAGGCGCCGGACCTGGACCTCGCGCCCTTCCGGGCCGACCGCTTCCCGGTCGAGGGCGACCCCGCCTGAGGCCGCTTCCGGGCCCTCGCACACTTTGCAAAGTGCGCGAGGACTTTGCAAAGTGCACTTTGCAAAGTTCTGGGCACCCGGAAGGGCTGATCACCGGCCCGACAACCCCACGATCGGCTCATGAGCTGAACGGAGAACCCCCACCCATGCGCCGTAGCCGCACCCCCGCGGAGCTGGTCCGGGCCGAACCCGGGCCCGCCCACACCATCGACTTCGACGGCCGGCCCGTGCCCGCGCTGCCCGGGCAGACGATCGCCGCCGCCCTGTGGGCCGACGGCGTGCTCGCCTGGCGCACCACCAGGGTCGGCGGCCGCCCGCGCGGGGCGTTCTGCGGGATCGGCGCCTGCTTCGACTGCCTGGCCACCGTCGACGGACGGCCCAACCAGCGCACCTGCCTGCTGCCGGCCGAGCCCGGCACCACCGTCACCACCCAGGAGGGCCACGGCCGTGCCGACCTCGACGTCTGAGCCTCTGACCGGCGCTCCGCGGCCGTACGACCTCGCGGTGATCGGCGCCGGCCCGGCCGGCCTCGCCGCCGCCGCCACCGCCGCCGACCTCGGGCTGCGCTGCGCCCTGGTCGACGCCGGCCGCGACACCGGCGGGCAGTACTACCGCCACCCCGCCCCCGGCCTCGGCGCCACCCGGCCCGACCGCCTGCACCACGGCTGGTCCGTCTACACCGGCCTCGCCGACCGGCTCGCCGCCCACCGCGCGGCCGGCCGCGTCGACCTGCTGGCCGGCCACCAGGTGTGGGCGCTGGAGCGCGCCGGGGAGCGCGACTGGCGGCTGCACGCCACCACCGGCCCCGACGCCGAGGACCGGGCCACCGTCCGCTCCGCCGCCGTCCTGCTCGCCACCGGCGCGTACGAGCGGCAGCTGCCCTTCCCCGGCTGGACCCTGCCCGGGGTGGTCACCGCCGGCGGCGCGCAGGCCATGCTCAAGGCCGGCCTGGTGCTGCCCGGCCGACGGATCGTGGTGGCCGGGAGCGGCCCGCTGCTGCTCGCGGCGGCCTCCTCCCTGGTCACCGCCGGCGCCGAGGTCCCCGCGGTGGTCGAGGCCACCGCGTACCTCGGCTACGCCCGGCGCCCCGGCGTGCTGGCCGCCGTTCCGGCCAAGCTGGTCGAGGGCGCCGGGCACGGCTCCGCGCTACTGCGCCACGGCGTGCGGCTGCGGCCGCGCAGCGCGGTGGTCGAGGCGCACGGAACGGACCGGGTCACCGCCGTCACGGTGGCCCGGTTGGACGCCGACTGGCGTCCGGTACCCGGCAGTGGACGGCGGATCGAGTGCGACGCGCTCGCCGTCGGTCACGGCCTGGTCCCGCAGATCGAGCTGGCCACCGAGTTGGGCGCGGCCACCCGCACCACGCCCGACGGGACGGCCGCACTCGCGGTCGACGCCCGCCTGCGGACCACCGTCCGCGGGCTCTGGGCGGCCGGCGAGACCTGCGGAGTGGGCGGCGCCGACCTGGCGATCGCCGAGGGCGAGCTGGCCGCGCACGCGGTCGCCGGCCGGCCGGTGCGCACCGCGCTGCTGCGCAGGCGCTCCCGGCTGCGGGCCTTCGCCGAACTGATGGCCGCCGCCCACCGGCCCGGCCCGGCCTGGACCGAATGGCTGCGGGAGGACACCGACGTCTGCCGCTGCGAGGAGGTCCCGGCCGGGCGGATCCGCGAGGCGGTGGACGGGCTGGGTGCGGGCGACGCACGCACCGTCAAGCTGCTGACCAGGGCCGGGATGGGCTGGTGCCAGGGCCGGATGTGCGGTCCGGCGGTGGCCTGCCTGGCGGGCGGCGGCGCCGTACCGGGGGAGGCCCGGGCCGACAGCCGGCCGTTCTCCTGCCCCGTTCCGCTCGGCCAGCTCGCGGCCGGGCAGGACGACCGGGACTGAGCCCGGGCCGGTCCGGCCCGGGTCCGCCCGAAATCGCCCGGCGGTTCCCCTTGTGTCCGCCGCGCGACCGCTAATAAAATGTCACACCTCACCAAGGAGTCACCTGTGTCTCACGACATCACCAAGCCCTGGCGCGGCATCATGGTCGCCACCACGCTCCCGCTGCGCCCGGACCTCTCCGTCGACTACGACGCCTACGCCGAGCACGTCCGCTGGCTGATCGAGTCGGGCTGCGACGGTGTCGTCCCCAACGGCTCGCTCGGCGAGTACCAGACCCTGACCGCCGAGGAGCGCGCCAAGGTCGTCGAGGTCGCCGTCGAGGCGGCCGGCGACGGCTCCCGGGTGATGCCCGGCGTCGCCGCCTACGGCAGCGCCGAGTCCCGCCGCTGGACCGAGCAGGCCGCCGAGGCCGGCGCCGGCTCCGTCCTGCTGCTGCCGCCGAACGCCTACCGCGCCGACCGGGAGGCCGTCCGCGCCCACTACGCCGAGGTCGCCAAGGCCGGCGTGCCGATCGTCGCCTACAACAACCCGATCGACACCAAGGTCGACCTGGTCCCGTCGCTGCTCGCCGAGCTGCACGGCGAGGGCTCGATCGTCGCGGTCAAGGAGTTCAGCGGCGACGTCCGCCGGGCGTACGAGATCGCCGAGCTGGCCCCCGGCCTGGACCTGCTGATCGGCGCCGACGACGTGCTGCTGGAGCTGGCCCTGGCCGGCGCGGTCGGCTGGATCGCCGGCTACCCGAACGCGCTGCCGGAGGCGAGCGTCGCGCTGTACAAGGCCGCCGTCGCCCACGACCTGGGCACCGCGCTGCCGCTGTACAAGGCGCTGCACCAGCTGCTGCGCTGGGACTCCAAGACCGAGTTCGTCCAGGCGATCAAGCTCTCCATGGACATCGCCGGCCGCCCCGGCGGTCCGACCCGGGCGCCGCGCCTGCCGCTGACCCCGGAGATCGAGGCGGCCGTCCGCGCGGCCACCGAGAAGGCGCTGGCCGAAGGCCTGGCCTGACCCGTACCGCGTCCGGCGTCCGGGACGGCCGGCTGCGGCGGCAGCCGGCCCCCCGGACGGGGGCCCACCCACCCTCACCCCATCACCCACGGAGCGTCAGCAGATGCGCAGCCGTCACGTCTTCCACGCCGTCGACTCGCACACCGAGGGCATGCCCACCCGGGTCGTCACCGGCGGGTTCGGCGTCATCCCCGGCGCCACCATGGCCGAGCGCCGCATCCACTTCCAGCAGCACCTGGACGAGTTCCGGACCCTGCTGATGTACGAGCCCCGCGGCCACGCCGCGATGAGCGGCGCCGTCCTGCAGCCGCCGACCCGGCCGGACGCCGACTGGGGCGTGCTCTACATCGAGGTCTCCGGCCTGCTGCCGATGTGCGGCCACGGCACCATCGGCGTCGCCACCGTGCTGGTGGAGACGGGCATGGTGCCCGTCGTCGAGCCGGTCACCACCGTCCGGCTGGACACCCCGGCCGGTCTGGTGATCGCCGAGGTCGCGGTGGAGAACGGCGCCGCCAAGGCGGTCACCATCCGCAACGTGCCGTCCTACTCGGTGGCGCTGGACCGGAAGATCGAGGTCCCCGGCTACGGCACGGTGGACTACGACCTCGCGTACGGCGGCAACTTCTACGCCATCCTGCCGCTCGCCGAGTTCGGCCTGCCGTTCGAGCGGGAGCGCAAGCAGGAGATCCTGGACGCCGGCCTGGCCCTGATGGACGCCATCAACGCAGGCCCGGACCGCCCGGTGCACCCGGAGAACCCCTCCATCCACAGCTGCCACCACGTCCAGCTGCTCGCCCCCGGCTCCACCGCCGAGCACTCCCGGCACGCGATGGCCATCCACCCCGGCTGGTTCGACCGCTCGCCCTGCGGCACCGGCACCTCGGCCCGGATGGCCCAGCTGCACGCGCGCGGCGAGCTGCCGCTCGGCCGGGACTTCCGCAACGACTCCTTCATCGGGACCACCTTCACCGGCCGGCTGGTCGAGGAGACCGAGGTGGCCGGGCGCCCCGCGGTGGTGCCGACCGTCACCGGGCGGGCCTGGGTCACCGGCACCGCCCAGTACTTCCTCGACCCCGCCGACCCGTTCCCGGCCGGCTTCCTGCTCTGACCGCCCGCCGGTCACCGTCCTCCCCCTCCCGTCGAATCCCCCGAAGGGCTGCCTCGAAGTGACGATCCGTTCGTACAACCCCGCCGACCCCGCGGACCTCGTCGCCGAGGCGCCCCGCCCCGGCAGCGAGGCCGTCGAGGCCGCCGTCGCCCGCGCCCGCGCCGCGCAGGGCGGCTGGCTCGCCGCCGGCGCCGGCGCCCGCTCGGCCGCGCTCACCCGGATCGCCGAGGCGGTCGAGGCGCACGCCGAGGAGCTGGCCGAACTGGTCGTGCGCGAGGTCGGCAAGCCGGTCGCCGAGGCGCGCGGCGAGGTCGCCCGCACCGTCGCGATCTGGCGCTACTACGCGCAGGCCCCGTTCGCGGCCACCGGCGAGGTGCACGAGACCGCCGCCGGGGCCGGCCTGCTGCTCACCCGCCGCCGCCCGTACGGGGTCGCCGGGCTGATCACGCCGTGGAACTTCCCGCTGGCGATCCCCACCTGGAAGGCCGCCCCGGCGCTGGCCGTCGGCAACAGCGTCGTGCTCAAGCCCTCCTCGGAGGCGATCGGCGTCGCGCGGCGGCTGGGCGAGCTGATCGCCGGGGCCGGGCTGCCCGCGGACGTCTTCACCGTGCTGCCGGGCGGCGGCGCCGAGGGCTCCACCCTGGTCGCCGCGGCCGACGTGGTCTCCTTCACCGGCTCCACCGGGGTCGGCCGCCAGGTCGTCCGCACCGCCACCGAGCGCGGCGTCCCGGTGCAGGCCGAACTCGGCGGGCTGAACACCGCGATCGTCCTGCCGGACGCCGACTTCGACCAGGCCGCCGCCCACCTCGCCAACGCGATCGCCGGCTACGCGGGCCAGAAGTGCACCGCCACCAGCCGGGTCGTCGCGGTCGGCGCGGCGTACGAGCCGCTGCGCGCCGCGCTGGTCAAGGCGCTCGCCCAGGTCGACGAGACCTCCTGCGGCCCGGTCATCAACGAGGCCACCCGGGACGAGATCACCGCGGCCGTCACCTCCGCCCGGCAGGCCGGCGCCGAGGTGCTGACCGGCGGCGGCGTCCCGCAGCGGGACGGCTGGTACCTGGACCCGACCCTGGTCGCCGGGGTGCCGGAGGACCACCCGCTGCGACGCGAGGAGTTCTTCGGCCCGATCGCCGTGCTGCACGCGGCGGCCGACCTGGATGAGGCGATCGCGCTCGCCAACGACACCCCGTACACCCTGTCCGCCTCGGTGCACACCGGCGACCTGGACGCGGCGCTGGCCGCCGCCGACCGGCTGAACGCGGGCATGATCCGGGTCAACGCGCCCTCCAGCGGCGTCGACTTCCACCTGCCGTTCGGCGGCGCCAAGGGCGCCAGCCACGGCGCCCGCGAGCAGGGCCAGGCCGCGCTGGACTTCTACACCCAGAGCCGCACCGTCACCCTGCTGCCCGCCGGCGGCGCCTGATGACCGGGCAGCAGGCCGACGACGGAGCGGCCGTGCACATCGACACCGTCGACTACCACACGGCGGGGGAGCCGTTCCGGATCGTCGTCGCCGGCGCGCCGGTGATCCCCGGTGACAGCGTCGCCGAGCGGCGGGCCATCGCGATCGGCGCCGGCGGCAGCGCGACCGCGCCCCGGTCGAGCGCGCTGGACGACGTCCGGCAGCTGCTCACCCGCGAGCCGCGCGGCCACGCCGGGATGTACGGCGGGTTCCTGGTGCCGCCGGACGACGACGGGGCCGACCTCGGCGTGCTGTTCTGGCACAAGGACGGCTACTCGACCGCCTGCGGCCACGGCACCATCGCACTCGGCGCCTGGGCGGTCGACTCCGGGCTGGTCGCGGCGCCCGAGTACGGCGTCGCCCGGGTGCGGATCGACGTGCCGTCCGGGCGGGTCACCGCGCTGGTCCACCGGGCCGCCGGGCGGACCACCGGGGTGACGTTCCGCAACGTGCCCTCCTGGGTGAGCGAACTGAAGCTGCCGGTGGAGACCTCGCGCGGCACCGTCGAGGTGGCCGTCGCGCACTCCGGCGCCTGCTACGCCTCGGTGCCGGCCGCCGCGCTCGGCCTCTCGGTGAGCCTCGGCCGACTGCCCGAACTCACCGCGGCCGGGCGGGAGATCAGGGCCGCGCTGGCCGGCTCGGATGCCGTGCGGCACCCGGTGGACCCGCGGTTGTCCGGCGTCTACGGGGTCATCCTGTACGACGAACTCCCGGCGGCGGACGGCACGGTGAACCAGCGCAACGTCACCGTCTTCGCGGACGGCCAGATCGACCGCTCGCCGTGCGGCTCCGGCACCTCGGCGCGGCTGGCGGTCCTGGCCGCCGAGGGACGGCTGGCGCCCGGCGCGGAGCTGCGGCACGAGTCGATCGTCGGCACCGTCTTCGGCGGGCGGGTGCTGGCCGGCGGCGACCCGTGGGGCGACGGCGTGGTCACCGAGGTGAGCGGCACCGCGCACCGCACCGGCGAGCACCGCTTCGTGCTCGACCCGCGGGACACCCTCGGCACCGGGTTCCTGCTGTGAGCGGGGACCTGCGGTCGGCGCCGGCCGCCGTGCCGCCCCCGAAGCCGCCCGGTGCGGCGGCCGAGCCGCTCCGGCCCGCCGCGCCGGGCCCGGCGGACACCCTCGCCGCCGCCCCCGTCGGGCTGACGCCCGCCGAGGCGGCCCGGGCGGTCGAGCGGGTGCTGCTCGACGGGCTGGACCCGGAGGCCGCGCCCGCCCGCTCGGCGGTTCCGGTCCCGGCCGGGGAGCTGCTGCTGATGCCGGCCGCCTCCGCCCGGTACACCGGCGTGAAGATCGCCGGGGTCGCCCCCGCGAACCCGGGCGTCGGGCTGCCCCGGATCACCGGCAGCTACCTGCTGCTCGACGGTCCGACCCTGCAGCCGCTCGCCCTGCTCGACGGTGTCGCGCTCACCTCGCTGCGGACCCCCGCGGTGACCGCCGTCGCGCTGGACCGGCTGGCGGCGCCGCAGGCCGCGCACCTGGTGCTGTTCGGCTCGGGCCCGCAGGCGTACGGCCACCTGGACGCGCTGCTCGGCATCCGCCCGCTGACCCGGGTGACCGTGGTCGCCCGCAGCGAGCAGCCCGCCGAGGCGCTCGCCCGGTACGCCCGGGCGCGCGGCGTGGCAGCCGCCGTCGGCACCCCCGCCGACGTGGCGGACGCCGACCTGGTGGTCTGCTGCACCACCGCCCGCACCCCGCTGTTCGACGGCGCGCTGGTCCCCGACCACGCGGCGGTGGCGGCGGTCGGCTCCCACGAGGTGGACGCCCGGGAGGTGGACGAGGTGCTGGTCGGCCGGTCCGCGCTCTACGTGGAGGCCCGCTCGGTCGCACTGCGCGAGGCCGGCGACCTGCTGATGGCGGGTGTGACCGGTGCCGGGGCCCTGTGGAACCTGGCCGAGCTGGTGAACGGCGAGGCACCGGTGCCGACCGACCGGCCGAGGTTCTTCAAGAGCGTCGGCATGGCCTGGGAGGACCTCGCGGTGGCGGCGGAGGCGCATCTGCGCCACACCGCCGCCTGAGTCTCCGGCCGGCACGGGGCCCGCTGTGGGGCCCCGACGCCGGGTGCCGGCGCCTCGGCGCTGCGCCGGCACCCTTACCCCCTGACCCATTGCCCTGGACGGGGGGCGTCGAAGTGACCGGCCGGAACGGCGGCCGACGTGGTGGGACGGGATCCCCCGCCACGTCGGCCGCTTCTTCGCGTTCCCGGCCGGACGCCGCTACCGGTAGGTGTTGATCAGGCGGGCCAGGTGGCGGCCGGTGAGGTGGAGGGGTTCCTCGCTGCGGGCGACCTGGGCGGCGAGTTCGGCGCCCTCCAGGGTGTTGATGACGGTGGCGGCGAGTTCGCGGGCGTCGGTGAGGGGGATCCCCGCGCCGTGCAGCTTCTCCTCGACGATGGCGCGCCAGTGGGCGAAGGCCTCGGTGACGGCCTGCTCGATGACCGGGGCCCGGCCGACCGTCTCCAGGGCGGTGGTGGTGATCGGGCAGCCGTCCTGCCAGTCGGAGTCGCGCAGGGCCTCGGCGAGCATCCGGGTGCAGGCGGTGACCGCCTCGGCCGGGTCGGCGGTGCTGCCCAGCCCTTCGCGCAGCAGGTCGGCGAACTCCTGGTCGCCGTGGCGGATCGCCTCGGCGGCCAGCTCCTGCTTTCCGCCCGGGAAGAAGTGGTAGACGGAGCCGAGGGTGGCCTCCGCCTCGCGGGAGATCTGCTTGATGCCGGTGCCCTCGAACCCCTGGCGCTGGAGCAGTCGGGAGGTGGCCCGGACGATGCGCTCGCGGGTGCCGGTGGTGGTCGTCTTCACGGGAGGAGTCTAGCGGGGAATTGAATAGAGCGTTCGTTCCAGTGCTGTGCTAGCGTCATGCCCTGGATAGAGCGTTCGTTCTAGTCGCCTCCGGAGGGGATCCCCATGTCCGTCACGCCGCAGCAGCACAGCAAGCCGTCCGTCACCCTGATCGGCCTCGGCCCGATGGGCCTGGCCATGGCCGGCGCCTACCTCGACGCCGGGTACGCCGTCACGCTCTGGAACCGGACCGCCGAGCGGGCCGCCGGCCCGGTCGCCCGCGGCGCCGTGCTCGCGCCGAGCGCGGCCGAGGCCGTCGCGGCCGGCGAACTGGTCGTGCTCAGCCTCACGACTACGACGCGGTGTTCGCCGTGCTGGCCGCCGCCGAGTCCGAACTGGCCGGCCGAACCGTCGTCAACCTCAGCTCCGACACCCCCGAGCGGGCCCGCGAGGCCGCCCGGTGGCTGGCCGAGCGGGGCGCCGGGCACCTCACCGGCGGGGTGCAGGTGCCGCCGTCCGGGATCGGCGCGCCCGGGTCGTCCACCTTCTACAGCGGGCCGGTCGAGCTGTTCCGCCGGCACCGCGCCGCCCTGGAGGTGCTGACCGGCGCCGACTACCGGGGCGACGACCCTGGGCTCGCCCAGCTGTACTACCAGCTCCAGATGGACATCTTCTGGACCTCGATGACCGCCTACCTGCACGCCACCGCCGTCGCCGAGGCCAACGGCATCCCGGCGGAGGAGTTCCTGCCCTACGCCACCTCGACCGCCGCCTCGCTGCCGGGCTTCCTCGCCTTCTACGCGCCCCGGATCGCCGCCGGCAACCACGAGGGCGACGTCGACCGGCTCACCATGGGCCTCGCCAGTGTCGAGCACGTGCTGCACACGGTGGAGGCCTCCGGGGTGGACGGCGCGCTGCCGCGGGCGCTCGCCGACACCTTCCGGCGGGGCGTCGGGGCCGGGCACGGGGCGTCCAGTGTGAGCAGTCTGGTGCGGCTGTTCAAGGGGGAGTGACGGGCAACGGGTGAAGTCGTGGGCCGTCGACCGTTGTCAGCGGGCGGCGGCCCTGAGATCATGGGGGCGGTCTGCGTCCCGGCCCCCTGAAGGGCCGTCCGAATCACGGAATGTTGCACACTCAACGTAACGTGACATTGTACGCTGGTGTTCTGCACTCACCGGAGGAACACCATGGCCGACCTCAAACCCCGCACCCTGATCTCCGTCCAGGAGCGGCTGCGCGACCAGGTCGCCCACGCCCTGCGGGCCGCCCTCATCTCCGGCGAACTGCGCCCCGGCGTCGTCTACTCCGCGCCCGCCCTCGCCGCCGACTTCGGCGTCTCCGCCACCCCCGTCCGCGAGGCCATGCTCGACCTCGCCCGCGAGGGCCTGGTCGAGGCCGTCCGCAACAAGGGCTTCCGGGTCACCGAGCTCACCGAGCGCGACCTCGACGACTTCACCGAGATCCGCGCCCTGATCGAGGTCCCCACCGTCGGCCGGGTCGCCCGCACCGCCAACGCCGACCAGTTGGAGGCGCTGCGCCCGCAGGCCGAGGCGATCGTCGCGGCGGCGGGCAAGCAGGACCTCATCGGCTACCTGGAGGCCGACCGCCAGTTCCACCTCGACCTGCTCGGCCTGGCCGGCAACACCCGCCTGGTCGAGGTCGTCGGCGACCTGCGCAAGCGCTCGCGCCTCTACGGCCTCAACCGCCTCGCCGAGCGCGGCGAGCTGGTGTCGTCGGCGGAGGAGCACCTGGAACTGCTCGACCTGATGATCGCCGGCGACGCCCCGGCCGCGGAGTCCTGCATGACCCGCCACCTCAGCCACGTCCGCTCACTGTGGGCCGAGGGACAGCAGCAGGAGGCGGAGGAGGAGCCCCGCACCGGCCTGCGCCTGCGGGCCCGGTAGGGGTGAACCACGCGTTCGGGCAAAAGAGCCAGGATCGGGTAGGGATTTGGCCCTGAGTCCTACGATGATCTTCCCGACATCGGCAGCAAGGAGAACTCCATGTCCGCCGCCGCAGTGGAAGAACCCATTGAGCAGCCGACGCTGCTCGAAGCCGCTGGGCTGATCTCCAGCCAGTTCGCCGGGCACCGGGTCGGGATCATCGGGAGCCGGATCGTCGTGACGCCTCCGCCGAGTGCTTCCCACGGCCGGTCGCTGAGCCGGCTCACGCGTGTGCATCATCCGACCTGAGTGACGATCTGAAGCGGAAGCCGGCGGTCTATGCCTCCGCTGGGATTCCGATCCATGTGATCGTGGATCGAGCCAATGGCCGGGTCGTGGTGCTCACCGATCCGCAGGACGGCGAGTACCGGGTGCACGCCGTCCACCACCCAGGGCAGTCGTTCGCGCTGCCGGAGTCGATCGGGGCGTCGGCGACCCTCTCCGTGGACTCCGTGCTGGCCGCGAAGAAGTAGGTCACGCGGTCAGCCTTCCGTCGTGGACCTCCGCCACCTGGTCGACCGCCCTCAGGTGGGTGCGGTCGTGGGTGACCAGGACGGTGGCGGTGGCACGGCGGTGGGTGAGGGTGGTGAGCAGCTCCAGGACGGCGGCGCCGCGTTCGTGGTCGAGGGCGCTGGTGGGCTCGTCGACCAGGAGGACGGTGGGGTCGTTCATCAGGGCGCGGGCGATGTTCACCCGCTGGCGCTGACCGCCGGAGAGCTGGTGCGGGCGGCGGGCCGCCTGGTCGCGCAGGCCGACGGCGTCCAGCAGCTCCAGCGCCCGGGGGAGCGCGCCGCGCGGGGCGCGGCCGTCCAGGTGGGCCATCACCTGGAGCTGTTCGACGGCGGTCAGCGAGGGCAGCAGGTTGGGCTGCTGGAAGACGATGCCGATCCGGTGCCGGCGCAGCGCCGTCAGCGCGGCGCGGTCCAGGCCGGCGGTGTCCGTGCCGTCCACCACCACCCGCCCGGAGTCCGGGGCGATCAGCGTGGCGGCGACCGCCAGCAGGCTGGACTTGCCCGAGCCGGACGGGCCCACCACGGCGGTGAGCGTGCCCCTGGGGACGGTCAGCGAGACGTCGTCGAGGGCGGTCAGCCGGCCGTCGCCGTCCGGGTAGGTCAGGGTGACGTGGTCGAGCAGAAGGCTCATCGGGCGCTCCCCAGGGCGGTCAGCGGGTCGACGGAGGTGATGCGGCGCACGGACAGGGCCGCGCCGACCGCGCCGAGCGCGATCATGACGACGGCGGGCACCAGCACGGTCGGGGCGTCCAGGACGAACGGGACGGCGGAGCCGATCAGCGCGCCCGCGCCGGCGGCGAGCGCCGTGCCGAGCGCGGTGCCGAGCAGCAGCAGGACGACGGCCTGGCCCAGCGCGTCGCGCAGCAGGTAGCGGGTGGAGGCGCCGAGCGCCTTGAGGACGGCGATGTCGCCGCTGCGCTGGATCGTCCAGACCGTGAAGAAAGCCCCGATCACCAGCGCCGAGATGGCGAACAGGAAGCCCCGCATCAGTTGCAGCGAGCCGTTCTCGGAGGTGTAGGAGCCGATCGCGGCGAGTGCGTCGTCCCGGCTGCGGGTCTCGGTGCCGAGCGCGGCGTCGGCGGCGCCCAGGTCGGCGCCCTTCGCGGTGGTGAGCGCGACCACGGTGGCGTGGCCGGCGCCGCCGGGGGCGGCCCGCTGCCAGTCGGCGAGGGTGGTCCAGACGACCGGGGTGTGGCTGTAGGAGGCGTCCCCGGAGACGGCCGCGACCGTCAGCGGATGGCCGGCGACGGTGAACGCGTCGCCCGGGCGCAGCCCGCCGAGGTCCTCGGCGGCGGTCCGCGACAGCACCGCCCGGCCGGCGGCGAGGTCGGCGCCCCGCGGGGCGAGCGAGGAGCCGTCGGGCACGCCGAAGACGGAGAGCGCGGCCGTGCGCGGGCCGGCCGCCGCCTTGGTGGTGGCGATGCCGAGCGGCTGCGCGTCGGTGACGCCGGGCGTCCGGGCCCAGCCCTGCCACTGCCCGGGGGTGACCTGGGAGTCGGTGAACGACAGCTTCTGGCCGTCGGCGGGCCGGCCGAAGGCCAGGTGGTCGGCGGGCAGGCCGGTGATCGCCGAGATGTTCTGCCGGCCCAGCCCGGCCGTCAGGCCGGACAGCAGGCCGACCAGCACCGTGATCAGTACGATGACGGTCCCCATCAGGGCGAACCGCCCCTTGGCGAACCGCAGGTCCCTCCAGGCGACGAACACCGAAAGCCCTTCCGCTCGATCCACTGCGACACTGACGACACTGACGAGACTCGTCGAGGAAGGGGCCCTCCGGCATCGCACCGGGGATTGGATCCTCGGCATCGAAGGGCAGAGCCGGAGTTCAACCTTTCGATTGATGCCGGTCGGCGGCGCACGCCCTAGGCTGGACGGATGGCGACCGATCGACCCCGTACCACCCCCGTCGCCCGCGTCCTCCAGGTCTGCCTGCACCTGCTCGTGGCGGGCCTGCTGGCGCTCGCCGTCGTCCGTGCTCTGGCCGGCCGGGACGGCGACCCGGCCGCCGTCACCGCCGCGGCCACCGCGATGGCCGCCGTCTACACGGCCGGACCGCTGATCGGCGCCGTCGGCCGCTCCCGCCGGGCCGCCGGGCTCTGGCTGGCGCTGCTCGCCGTCACCTGGGCGGGCGTGCTGGTGGCCACCCAGGACGGCGTCTGGCTGGCCTTCCCGCTGTACTTCCTGGAGCTGCACCTGCTCGGCCGGCGTGCCGGGCTGGTGGCGGTGGGGCTCACCGCGGTCGCCTCGATCGCCGCGTACTCCGCGCACCAGCACACCGTCAGCGTCGCCGCGGCGATCGGGCCGCTGCTGGGCGCCGCCGTCGCCACCGCGACCGTCCTCGGCTACCAGGCGCTCTACCGGGAGAGCGAGGAGCGGCGCCGCCTGATCGACGAGCTCACCGCCGCCCGCGCCGACCTCGCCGCCGCCCACCACGCGGCCGGCGTCCTCGCCGAGCGCGAGCGGCTGGCCCGGGAGATCCACGACACCCTCGCGCAGGGCCTCACCAGCATCCAGCTGCTGCTGCGCGCCGCCCAGCGGGCCCTGCCCGAGCGCACCGACTCCGCCGCCGAGTACGTCGAACAGGCCCGGCAGTCCGCGCAGGACAACCTCGACGAGGCCCGCCGCTTCGTGCGCGCGCTCACCCCGCCGGCGCTGGAGAGCGACACGCTGCCGGTCGCGCTGGAGCGGCTGTGCGCGACGACGTCGGCGCGCAGCGGGCTGGCGGTGCGGTTGCACGTCTCCGGTGAGCGGGTCCGGCTGCCGGTGCCGCACGAGGTGGCGCTGCTGCGGATCGCGCAGTCGGCGCTCGGGAACACGGTGCGGCACGCGCGGGCGACGCACGCGGTGGTGACGCTCGGGTTCAGGGCGGGGGAGGTGGCGCTGGACGTGGTGGACGACGGCGCCGGGTTCGATCCGGCGGGCGTCGGCGGTCCGGAGGCGGCGGCGGACGGGGACGGCGGGTTCGGGCTGCCGTCGATGCGGGCCCGGGCGCGGGCGCTCGGCGGGACGTTCGCGGTGGAGTCCGCGCCCGGGGAGGGCACGGCGCTCGCCGTGCTGCTGCCGGTGCCCGACGCTCCGGGTGATTCGAGTGAGGAGTCCGCGTGACGACCGACGGTGTGATCCGCCTGCTGCTCGCCGACGACCACCCGGTGGTCCGGGCCGGGCTGCGGGCCGTGTTGGAGAGCGAGCCGGACTTCGCGATCGTCGCGGAGGCGGCGACGGCCGAGCGGGCCGTCGAGCTGGCGGCGGAGACGGACGTCGACGTGGTGCTGATGGACCTGCAGTTCGGGCCCGGCTCGGCGATGAACGGTGCGCAGGCCACCGCCGCGATCACCGCGCGGGGCGCGGGGGCGCCGCGGGTGCTGGTGGTGACCACGTACGACACCGACGCGGACACCCTGCCGGCGCTGGAGGCCGGGGCCACCGGGTACCTGCTGAAGGACGCGCCGCCGGAGGAGCTGGCGCGGGCCGTGCGGTCGGCGGCGGCGGGGCGGACGGCGCTGGCGCCGACGGTGGCGGACCGGCTGCTGGAGCGGATGCGGACGCCTGCGGCGGCGCTGAGCGTGCGGGAGACGGAGGTGCTGGGGCTGGTCGCGGACGGGCTCACCAACCAGGCGATCAGCCGGCGGCTGCAGCTGAGCCTGGCGACGGTGAAGTCGCATCTGGTGCACATCTACACGAAGCTGGGCGTGGAGTCGCGGACGGCGGCGGTGCGGGAGGCGCGGGCGCGGGGGTTGATTCGGCGCGGGGTGTGAGGGGTGCCCTGCGGGCGGCTTGAGGGGGGTGGGGAGGGCACGGAGTCGCGGACGGCGGCGGGGTCTGGCCCGGGCCGGGCGTAGGGTGGGCGGGTAGCCCGAGTACCCCGGTGTGCCGTGTGAGTGGAGGATGATCCCCGGATGGCCGTGCGACTCGACGAACTCCCCGTGCCCGTGATCGCCGCGCCGATGGCCGGCGGGCCGTCGACGCCCGAGCTGGTGGCCGCCGTGAGCGGGGCCGGCGGGCTCGGGTTCCTCGCCGCCGGATACCGCAGTGCCGGTGAGGCCTTCGAACAGGTCCGCGAGGTCAGGGAGTTGACGGACCGTCCGTTCGGCCTGAACCTCTTCGTGCCCGCCGGGCCGGGCGACCCCGCGGCCGTCGCCGCCTACCGGGAGCGGCTGCGGCCGGAGGCCGGGGCGCACGGGGTGACCCTGCCGGAGGCGATCGCGCCGGACCGCGACGACTGGGACGCCAAGATCGCCGGGCTGCTCGCCGAACCCGCCCCGGTCCCGGTGGTCTCCTACACCTTCGGACTGCCCTCCGCCGAGGAGGCCCGGGCGCTGCGCGCGGCGGGCGTCCTCCAGGTCGGCACGGTGACCACGCCGGAGGAGGCGCGCCGCGCCGAGGCGGTCGGGATGGACGCGCTGTGCGTGCAGGGTCCGGAGGCCGGCGGGCACCGCGGTACCCACCGGACGGCGGACGTCCCCGGCGAGCTGCCGCTGCTCCGACTGCTGCCCGCCGTCCGGGCGGTGACCGGGCTGCCGCTGATCGCGGCCGGCGGGCTGGCGGACGGCCCGGCGGTGGCGGCGGCGCTGCGGGCCGGGGCGGTGGCGGTGCAGGTGGGGACGGCGCTGCTGCGCGCGGACGAGGCGGGGACGGCGGCGGCGCACCGGGCGGCGCTGACGCAGTTCGACGGGACGACGGTGACCAGGGCGTTCACCGGCCGTCCGGCGCGGGCGCTGCGCAACGACTTCGTCGACCGGTTCGGGCCGTACGCGCCCGCCGCCTACCCGGAGGTGCACCACCTGACCCGGCCGCTGCGCGCGGCGGCGGCCGGGCGCGGCGACGCGCAGGCGATGCACCTGTGGGCGGGTACCGGCCACCGGGCGGCGCGCAGCGGTCCGGCGGCGGAACTGGTGGCGGAGCTGTGGAAGGACGCCCGGGCCGCCGGGCTGTGACGCCCGGCGGCCGTCCAATGGCTCCAATGACGCTGCTCAGCCGAGCAGTTCGGCCATCCACGCCTCGATGGCCGGCACCGTGCGGGGCAGCGCGCCGGACATCAGCCGTGCGCCGTCGGCGGTGATGACGAGGTCGTCCTCGATCCGGATGCCGAGGCCGCGCAGTTCGGCGGGCAGCGTCTCGTCGTCGGGCTGGAGGTAGAGGCCGGGCTCGACGGTGAGCACGTGGCCCTCCTCCAGGACGCCGTCCAGGTACGTCTCGGCGCGGGCCTTGGCGCAGTCGTGGACGTCCAGGCCGAGCATGTGGCCGGTGCCGCAGAGGGTGTAGCGGCGGTAGACGCCGCTGTCGTCGGCGAGCGCCTCCTCGGCGGAGACCGGCAGGACGCCCCAGTCGGCGAGGCCCTCGGCGATGACCCGTGCGGCCGCGGCGTGGAAGTCGCGGAAGCGGGCGCCGGGGCGCAGCGCGTCGATGCCGGCCTGCTGGGCGGCGAGGACGAGTTCGTAGGCCTGCCGCTGGACGGGGGTGAAGGTGCCGCTGAGCGGCAGGGTGCGGGTGATGTCGGCGGTGTAGAGGGTGTCGGTCTCCACACCGGCGTCGAGCAGCAGCAGCGCGTTCGGGTCGAGGGCGCCGTCGTTGCGGATCCAGTGCAGGACGCAGGCGTGGGCGCCGGAGGCGGCGATGGTCTCGTAGCCGATGCCGTTGCCCTCGGCGCGGGCGCGCAGGTTGAACACGCCCTCGATCCAGCGCTCGCCGCGGTGGTGGCGCAGGGCGGCGGGCAGGGCGCGCACGACGTCCTCGAAGCCGAGCACGGTGTGGTCGACGGAGAGCTGGAGCTGCTCGACCTCCCAGGCGTCCTTGACCAGCCGCAGCTCGGACAGGACGGCGGCGAACAGGCCGTCGTCGGCGGCGAGTGCGTCGGCGCCGGGGCGGCCGGTGGCGGCGTCGAGCGCGGGGTCGACGCCGGCGAGGACGCGGGTGGCGGGCTGCGGGCCGGTGAGCAGCTTCTCCAGCTCGTCGAGGTGCTGGACGCGCACGCCGGTGAGCCGGGCGGCCTCGTCGAGGTCGGGGCGGCGGCCGACCCAGAACTCGCCGTAGCGGCGGTCGCGGAAGAACTCGGCGCCGCGCACCGGGTCGCCGCCGCGCGGGGAGCGGGGGCGCAGGTAGAGGACGGGCTCGTGGCCGTCGGGGCCGGTGGGCTCCAGGACGAGGACGTGGCCGACCTGGTCCTCGCCGGTGAGGCCGGTGAGCCAGGTGTAGGCGCTGTGCGGGCGGAAGCGGTAGTCGACGTCGTTGCTGCGGACCTTGAGCTGCCCGGCCGGGACGATCAGCCGCTCGCCGGGGAAGGCGGCGGAGAGCCGGGTGCGGCGGCCGGGGGTGACGGCGTACCCGGGGACGCGGTCGTCGGCGGGGAGCGGGGTGGGCGCCCAGGAGAGGCCCATGAAGGCGTTGAGGGCGGCGGAGACGGGGAGGTCGTGGCTTCCGGTGTTGAGGCCGGTCTGACGGAGGGTCACCGGTTGGCTCCTAAGCGGGTGGTGCGGAATCGGGGGAGGAGGGTGTCGGCACGGACACAGCTCGGTAACGGGCGGCGTCACCTCTTGTGCAGTGCAATTTCACATTACTATGTTACGGGTCACACCGCGGAGCGGCTAGACCCCCTGAGGTCGCCCTCCGAGGCTGGTCCCGGATCCACCCCCGGGGCGGACGACGGGCCTTCACGGCGGGCCCCCCACTGCGGAGTCAGATATGAACAGGCGTACCCAGACCACCATCGCGGCGGCCGTCGCGGCGGCACTCTCCCTCGGCCTCGCGGCCTGCGGTGACAAGGACAAGGACGACAGTTCCGGCGAGAGCAACGCGGCCTCCACCCAGGCCCCGGGCGCCGAGGCCGGCACGGTCGTGGGCGGTACGCCGGTCAAGGGCGGCACCCTCACCGTGCTGACCAACCAGGACTTCGCCCACCTCGACCCGGCCCGCAACTGGGTGCTCCCGACCATGGACTTCGGCACCCGGCTGCTCTACCGAACCCTGGTGACCTTCAAGTCCGCGCCCGGCGATGCCGGCAACGAGATCGTCCCGGACCTCGCCACCGACGTGGGCCGGCCCTCCGACGGTGGCAAGACCTGGACCTTCACCCTGAAGGACGGCCTCAAGTACGAGGACGGCACCCCGATCAAGTCGGCCGACATCAAGTACAACGTCGAGCGCTCGTTCTCCCCGGACCTCACCGGTGGACCGGACTACGCCGTGCAGTACCTGGCCGGCGGTGAGAACTACAAGGGCCCGCTGAACGGCGAGCACCTGCCGAGCATCGAGACGCCGGACGACAAGACGATCATCTTCCGTCTGAAGCGCCCGGTCGCCGAGTTCTCCTACACCGCGGCCATGCCCACCTTCGCGCCGGTGCCGCAGTCCCAGGAGAAGGGCACCCAGTACGACATGCGGGTGTTCTCCTCCGGCCCGTACAAGATCGAGACCTACGACCGCGGCAAGCAGCTGGTGCTGGTCCGCAACACGAACTGGGACCAGGCCACGGACACCGTCCGCAAGGCCTACCCGGACAAGATCGTGGTGACCCAGGGCCTCAAGGGCGGCCAGGCCGACGACCGCATCATCGCCAGCGACGGCGCGGACGCCAGCACCATCGAGATGCCGTGGATGCGCCCCGAGTCCGTCTCCAAGGTGCTGCCCAAGCCGGACGTCAAGTCCCGCATGATCGCCGAGCGTACCGGCTGCACCGACAGCCTCTACCTGAACACCTCAAAGGCGCCGTTCGACGACCCGAAGGCCCGCGAGGCGATGATGTGGGCGGTCGACCGCGAGGCCCAGGTCACCGCGTTCGGCGGCCCGGCGCTCACCGACATCGCCACCACCTACCTGCCCCCGTCGATGACCGGCGGCGTCAAGTCCGACCCGCTGAAGATCCCGGCCGCCGGCGACCCGGAGAAGGCCAAGGCGCTGCTCAAGGAGGCCGGCAAGACCGACCTCAAGGTCTCGCTCACCGTCTCGCTCGGCGACAAGACCCGCGCCGAGGCGATCCAGCAGTCGCTGTCCAAGGCCGGTGTCCAGGTCACCGTCAACACCGTCGACCCGTCGGCGTACTCGGACACCCTCGGCGACTCCAAGAACGCGCCGGAGATGACCCTCAACGGCTGGTGCCCGGACTACGCGTCCGGCTCCACCTTCCTGCCCTTCCTCTTCGACGGCCGCACCATCAAGGAGAAGGGCAACCAGGGCAACTGGAGCCAGTTCCGCGACCAGGCGACGATGGACGAGATGGACCGCATCATGGCCCTGACGGACGTCAAGGAGGCCAACGAGGCCTGGAAGAAGCTGGACGAGGAGCTGCTGAAGAAGGCCCCGGCCATCCCGCTGCTGTGGCAGCGCCGCCCGCTGCTGGTCGGCACCAACGTGGCCGGCGCCTTCGGCGCCGCGGGCTACGCCGGCATGCTCGACCTGGCCGCCGTCGGCCTCAAGGACCCCTCCAAGAGCCAGGGCTGAGGGGCCACCACCCAATGAGCACCTCCACTGAGCCCGCCGCCGCGCCCGTCGCGGCGGCGGGCCCCGCGAAGCCCTCCGGACGCGGACCCTGGCGGCTGGTCTGGGACCAGTTGTGGGCCAAGGGTTCCGCCCGGTTCGGCCTGATCATGGTCGCCTTCCTCGTCCTGCTGGCCGTGCTGGCCGGACCGCTGAGCGCGCTCGGCGGCTGGAACGCCGAGGAGTTCGACAAGCGCTCCATCGACTCCTACCTGGGCGGCCTGCCCAAGGGCGACTTCGGCGGCATCAGCGCCCGGCACTGGTTCGGCGTCGAGCCGCTCACCGGCCGCGACCTGTTCGCCCGGGTCCTGCACGGCGGCCAGGTCTCCCTGCTGATCGCCTTCGTCGCCACCGCCATCGTCGTGATCGCCGGCACCATGGCCGGCATCGCGGCCGGCTACTTCGGCGGTCGGGTCGACAGCGCGCTGTCCCGGCTGATGGACCTCACGATGTCCTTCCCCTCGCTGATCTTCATGATCGCGATGATGTCGGTGGCCAAGGACGTCAACCGGATCCTGCTGATGACCACGGTGATCGGCGTGTTCGGCTGGCCCGGCGTGGCCCGCGTGGTCCGGGGCCAGACGCTCTCGCTCAAGCACCGGGAGTACGTGGAGGCCGCCAAGGTCGGCGGCGCCCGCTCCTGGCGCATCCTCACCCGCGAGATCCTGCCCAACGTCTCCGGCCCGATCATCGCCTACACCACCCTGCTGATCCCCGGCATGATCGCCACCGAGGCCGCGCTCTCCTACCTCGGCGTGGGCGTTCGGCCGCCGACCCCCTCCTGGGGGCAGATGATCGCCGAGTCGATCGTCTTCTACGAGACCGACCCGACGTACTTCCTGATCCCGACGGCCTTCCTCTTCGTCGCCGTGCTCGCCTTCACCCTGCTCGGTGACGCGCTGCGCGACATCCTCGACCCGAAGGGAGGACGGTCGTGATCCTCTACCTCGGTCGCCGGCTGCTCGGCATGGCCGGCATCCTGCTGGCCATCTGCGCCATCACCTTCACCATCTTCTACCTGCTGCCCAACGACCCGGCCGCGGCCGCCTGCGGCAAGACCTGCAGCCCCGAGCGGCTGGCCGAGGTCAAGATCGCGATGGGCCTGGACAAGCCGGTCTGGGAGCAGTTCGTCTCCTACCTCACCAGCATCTTCGCCGGCCGCGACTACGGCAGCGGCCCCACCGCCACCCACTGCGGCTTCCCCTGCCTCGGCTACTCCTACGAGTACTCGCTGCCGGTCTGGGACCTCCTGATCGACCGCCTGCCGGTCTCCGTCTCGCTGGCCATCGGCGCGGCCGTGCTCTGGCTGCTGATCGGCCTCGGCGCCGGCGTCACCTCGGCGCTGCGCAAGGGCACCGTCACCGACCGGGTCCTGACCGTGTTCTCGGTCGGCGCCGCCTCGCTGCCGGTCTACTTCACCTCGATCATGCTGATCTGGGGCATCGTGCGCAGCGCCGACCTGCTGCCCTACCCGGCGTACCACAAGTTCACCGAGAACCCGGTCTCGTGGGCCTCCAACCTGCTGCTGCCCTGGCTGGCCCTGGCGCTGCTGTACGCGGCCCAGTACGCCCGGCAGAGCCGCTCCTCGATGATCGAGGCGATGGCCGAACCGTACATCCGCACCGCCCGGGCGAAGGGTCTGCCGGCCCGCACCGTCACCGTCAAGCACGGGCTGCGCTCGGGCATGACGCCGATCCTCACCATCTTCGGCATGGACCTCGGCGGCCTGCTGGCCGGTGCCGTCATCACCGAGTCGATCTTCGGCCTGCCCGGCATCGGCCGGCTCTTCTACGACGGACTGAGCCGCTCGGACCAGCCCGTCATCCTCGGTGTCACCCTGCTCGCGGCCTTCTTCATCGTCGTCGCGAACCTGCTGGTCGACCTGCTCTACGCCTACGTCGACCCACGAGTGAGGTACTGATGACTCCTCTGTTGGAGGTCGAGGACCTCAAGGTCTCCTTCGACACCCCGCGCGGCACCGTCCGGGCCGTCGACGGCATCGACTTCACCGTCGAGGCCGGGAAGACCCTCGGCCTGGTCGGCGAGTCCGGCAGCGGCAAGTCCGTCACCTCGCTCGCCGTCATGGGCCTGCACCGCGGCGCCGCCGTCACCGGCTCGATCCGGCTGAACGGCCAGGAGCTCAACGGGCTCGGCGAGCGGGAGCTCGGCACCGTCCGGGGCCGGCGGATCGCCATGATCTTCCAGGACCCGCTCTCCAGCCTGCACCCCTTCTACACCGTCGGGGAGCAGATCGCCGAGCACTACCGGGTGCACTTCAAGGCCTCCCGCAAGGCCGGACGGCAGCGTGCCGTCGAGATGCTCGCCGAGGTGGGCATCCCCGAACCCGCCCGCCGGGTCGACGAGTACCCGCACCAGTTCTCCGGCGGCATGCGCCAGCGCGTGATGATCGCCATGGCGCTCGCCTGCGAACCCGAGCTGCTGATCGCCGACGAGCCGACCACCGCGCTCGACGTCACCGTCCAGGCCCAGATCCTCGATCTGATCGCCCGGATCCAGCAGGAGCGCGGCCTCGGCGTCGTGATGATCACCCACGACCTCGGCGTGGTCGCCCGGGTCGCCCACGAGGTGCTGGTCATGTACGGCGGACGCGCCGCCGAACAGGCCGCCGTGGAACGGCTGTTCGCCGCCCCCGCGCACCCCTACACCCGCGGGCTGCTCGACTCGCTGCCCCGACTGGACGACACCGACGACGCCCCGCTGCGGGCCATCCCCGGCAGCCCGCCGTCGCTGATCGCCCCCGCCCCCGGCTGCTCCTTCGCCCCGCGCTGCGCCCGCACCACCGCCGCCACCGCCGAGGACCACGCCCGCTGCCTGGCCGAGCGCCCGTCGTTCGGCCCGCTCTCGCCCGGCCACCAGGCCGCCTGCCACCTGCCGCTGGTGCCGGAAGGAGCCCTCGGATGACCGCGACCACCGAGCCCGCCCAGCCCCTGCTGTCCGTCCGGGACCTGGTGAAGGCCTTCCCCGGCCGACGCTCGCGCACCGGCAAGGCCGGCGCCCCGATCCGCGCCGTCGACGGGGTGAGCTTCGACGTCGGCGCCGGCGAGACCCTCGGCCTGGTCGGCGAGTCCGGCTGCGGCAAGTCCACCACCGGGCGGATGGTCGTCCGGCTGATCGACCCGACCTCGGGCACCGTCACCTTCGACGGCACCGAGATCGGCGGCCTGAGCCAGGCGCAGCTGCGCCCGCACCGCCGGGACCTCCAGATGGTCTTCCAGGACCCGTACTCCTCGCTGAACCCCCGCCAGACGGTGGCCCGGATCATCTCCGAGCCGCTGCTGGTCCAGGGCACCGGCGCGGCCGAGGCGCGCAAGCGGGCCGCCGAACTGATGGAGCTGGTCGGGCTCATCCCCGAGCACCTGGACCGCTACCCGCACGAGTTCTCCGGCGGCCAGGCCCAGCGCATCGGCATCGCCCGCTCGCTGGCCACCTCGCCCCGGCTGGTGGTCGCCGACGAGCCGGTCTCCGCGCTGGACGTCTCCATCCAGGCCCAGGTGGTCAATCTGATGGAGCGGCTCCAGGACGAGCTGGGGCTGGCGTACATCTTCATCGCGCACGACCTCTCAGTGGTCAAGCGGGTCTGCGACCGGGTCGCGGTGATGTACCTCGGCCGGATCGTCGAGATCGGCGACAAGCACCAGGTGTACGGCAACCCGGCGCACCCGTACACCCGGGCGCTGCTCTCCGCGGTGCCGCTGCCGGACCCGGCGGCGGAGCGGGAGCGGGAGCGGATCGTGCTGCTCGGCGATCCGCCGAGCCCGGCCGACCCGCCGTCCGGGTGCAGCTTCCACCCGCGCTGCCCGAAGGCCCAGGAGGTCTGCCGCACCGAGCGGCCGCTGCTGCGGATCGCCGGGCCCGGTGGGCGCGAGGCGGCCTGCCACTTCCCGGAGAACTGACACCGGGGAGCCGGAGCCGGGGGCCGGGAATCCCCCCCGGGACACGGTCTCGCGGCCGCGGGCGCCCGCCGTTGGGCGCGCCCCCGGCCGCGGCTCGACCGCCGTACCGTCCAGTCACCCCCACGGCGGGCGGTACGGCACCACCCGCGCGCGGAGCACCGGCTCCGCGCGCACACCACGAACGCCCGGTCGGGCGCGGCGGGGAGCCTGTTGAGGGCCGCGTCCGACCGGGTCACCCGGGCCCCCTGCGGCCGGGTGCGGCGGGCTCGCCGGGCCGACCTGGGTCGTCGGTTCCGGCGGGCCCGTCGGGCTTCCAGGATCCGGACACGCGCCGGCCGGCGCCGGGCTCGGCCGGGCCCGGGCCCCCCGGACGGCGGCCGGCGCGGGCCGGGGCCGTCGGCGGCGAGGGCGTCCTTCGGGTCGAGCACCCGGCAGCGGCGCAGCGAGGGGCAGCCGGAGCCGATGCAGCCGGTCGGTTCGCTCTCCAGCCGCTCGACCTCCCGGCGCCTGGCCGCCGGCAGCGCCGCCCAGCGGCGCGAGACCCGCTCCCGGTCGCGCTCGTCCGGCATCCGGTCGGCGGGCAGGCCGGCGAACACCCCGGCCACCTCGGCCGGCGCGATGCCGAGCCGTTTGGCGACCAGGACCAGCGAGAGCCGGCGCAGCACGTGCCGGTGGTGGCGCCGCTGGTCGGCCCGGCGCTCGCTGCCCGGGCCGTCCGGGCGGGGGCGGACGGGCGAGCCGCTGCCGCTGGCCTCGCTGCTGCTGACCCTGTCGGCGGCGACGTTCGGCATCGGTTCGACGGTGCCGCGCGGCTGGGCGACGGTGCTCTGCATCGTGCTGGGCCTGGCGCTGCCGGCCGGCTTCGTGGCGGCGGAGCGCGGCGGAGCGGCGACCGCCTTGCCGAAGCCCACCTACCGGCGCGGCAACCACCTGAAGTGGATCCACCCGACCGTCGCGGTGTACTGCACCGGTGTGATGACCGAGACCTTCATCCCGCTGTTCGGCCAGGAGTCGGGCGGGCCGAGCCCGCCGGCGGCCGGGCTCCTGGGGGCGACGGTCCCGGTGGGCCGGACGTCCGCGCAGCTGTTCAGCGTCGGCATGCGCTCGGAGCGGGCCCGTGGGCCAGCGATCCGGCTGGGCCCGGCGGTGCTCACGGCGGGCCCGCCGGCGTACGGCCTGCTTCAGACCGGCTCGGCGTCCGGCGGGCGGGTGCTGCTGGGGGCGGTGGTGCTGATCGTGGGCGGCACCGGCATCGGGGTCGCGTTCCCGCACCTGAGCGTCACGGCGATGCGCAGCACCGACGACGAGGCGGAGGGCGGCAAGGCGGCGGCCGGGCTGGACACCACCCAGCTGATCGCCTTCTCGGTGAGCTCGGCGGTGGCCGGGACACTGGTGAGCGCGGGCGGGACTCGACGCTGGACGGCGCCAGGTGCAGGCTCTTCGGGCTGGGCGCGCTGACCGTGTTCGGCACCGTCACCGCGGCGATGAGCCTGCGGCGCCGGGCCCGGGCCTGAGCGGGAACGCGGCCGCCCCGGCCCTCCGTGGGGGAGGGCCGGGGCGGCCTGTCCGTGGTACCTGTCTTCCACGGGGACCCGGTGCTCAGGACACCGGGGGTTCGGGTGCCGGGGTCAGGACGCGGGGCCCACCCGGACGGTGGTGATCCGCCCGCCCTGGGCCTCGCGGACGACCTCGATCCTGGTGTTGGTGTCCGGGACCTTGACGCCGAGCATCGGGGTCGCCGGGTCGCTGTAGACACCGGTTCGGTCGTTGAACGCGGGGACGGCCGGCTTGGCGCCGATCCGGACCGGCACGCCCGCCTTGTGCAGGGTGAACGCGGTGGTCGGCTTGAGCGAGAAGGTCGCGTCGTAGGTCTGCGCCCGGCCGTTGACCAGGGTGCCGTCGGCGAAGCGGATCGGCGTCGGGTGGGCGTCGATCGGCAGGATCAGGCCGCCGCCGGGGTGGTCCTTGGTGTTGTTGTCGCCGTAGGCGGTGTCCCAGAGCCAGATGAGCACGCCCTCCTGGTACGGGTAGTTGTCGACGATGTCCTTCTTGCCGTCGACACCGGTGTACCCGAAGTTGTACGGCCCGGTCTTCAGGAACGCGCCGTAGCCGGCGTAGCGGCGGTTCTCCACCAGGTAGGCGCGCGGGTGCTGCTGGACGTGGGTGCGGCCGGTGATGACGGTGAAGCCGGTACTGGCCCAGTCGGCCGCGCCGTTCTCGGCGCCGTCGGCGAACAGTTCGGTGCCGCCGGCGGTGATCCTCACCGCGTCGACCAGGACGCCCCTGCCGTGGGTGTTGTTGTCCGAGGTGACGTGGAAGCGCAGCCGGACGTGCTGTCCGGCGTAGCCGTCCAGCGGGATGTGCAGCTGCCGGTAGGCGCCCGAAGTGCCGCTCAGGCCGGGGACGTTGGCGCTGGTGCTGCCGATCGGCGCGCCGTCCACGGTGCCGGGCAGGGCCGTCCAGCGCTTGCCGCCGTCGGTGGAGGCCTCGACGGTCAGGAAGTCGTAGTCCTGCTCGATGTCGTACCAGACGGCCGCGTCGAGGGCGGCCGGGCCGGTGGCGGAGGTCAGGTCGACGTCGCGGGCCAGCGCGTTGTCCAGGTCGTCGCCGGTGTTGCTCCACCACTGCCTGGAGCCCTCGCGCGGGTCGGCGAGGTCGGTGCTGGTGGTGCTGTCCGGCAGGTGGACCAGGACGGCCTGCGCCTGGTCGGTGTTGTAGCCGCTGACGCCGAGCGCGTGGCTGGAGCGGGTGGCGGCCTGCGCCTCGTCGTAGTCGAGCCAGCCGAACTGCAGCTTGCTCCAGGCGTCGAGGTCGGCGGGGTAGGCGCCGGTGGTGTTCTTCCCCTTGCCCAGGTACGAGCCGGAGGACATCAGCGACCAGAAGTTGACGCTGTTGTCGCCGCCGTTGGTGCTGTAGAGGTCGGGCAGGCCGAGGTTGTGGCCGAACTCGTGGGCGAACAGGCCGACTCCGCTGTTCTCGCCGGCCTGGACGTAGTCGTAGACGTACAGCCCGGTGTCGCCGACCGGCGCTCCGCCGATCCGGTTGCCGTCCGGGCCGGTCTGGCCGGTCGGGTCCGGGAAGGTCCAACTGCGGTGCGCCCACAGCGCGTCGGCGCCCTGGGCACCGCCGCCCCAGGTCTCGTCGACGCCCGCGTGCACCACGACGACGTTGTCCAGGTAGCCGTCGGGCCGGCCGAACTCGCCGTCCTTGTCGTGGTCGTAGCGGTCGTGGACGTCGTACTGGGCCAGTTCGGCCTTGACGTCGGCGGGGGTGCGGCCCTGGGCGATCTGGCCGTCGTACCAGGCCTTCACGGCGTCCCGGATGAACTCCTGGCCCTGGGTCCAGGCGCCGGAGCCCTGCGGGCCCTTGTTGGAGCCGTAGCGGGCCTCGTTCCAGGGCAGGGTGACCCAGTCGCTGACGGTGCCCTCGATGTCGTAGCGGCCCGAGGACTGGGTGCGGTAGTAGTTGCGCATCGAGACCGCGCCGGGCGAGTCGTCGAAGAACATCTTCTGGTAGTACTGCCGGCTGAAGTCCTGGTTCCAGAGCGTGTGGTTGTCGCTCCGGCCGGGCTTGGGGATGGCGTTGTGCAGCGGGCCCGGGGTGCCGCCGTAGCGCGGCTGGCCGTTGTGGAGGGTGGTGTTGTCCACCTGGTCGCCGAACTGGGCCAGGATGACGAAGACCTTGTCCTTGCGCTGCTGGGCGAGCTCGACGTAGTCGTTGCCGATCCGCACCTTGGCGGGTGCCCGGCGGCCGGCGGTCTTCGCCGCGACGCCCTTGTTGACCTGCTCCAGCGCCTTGGTGCGCAGCGACTGGCGCTCGCGCTCCTGCGGGGCGAGCGGGGCGGGCGGGGCTTCGAGCCCGCCGGCCTCGGCGCCGGAGCCGCTCCCGGCGGTGAGGGCGGGTACGGGGGAGGGGGTGGCGGCCTGGGCGGGGGACCCGAGGAGGGTGGCCGCTATCGCGCTCGTGGTGAGCGCGGCCGCGAACGCCGCGGACAGTCTGCGCAACTGACCGGTCCTTTCCGGACGGGGGTGGTCGGGTGAGCGCAGGTAATATTTCACATGTCACGGGTTACGTGGAAGGGCTTGGGTCGACGGACGGCCGGAAATGCCGAGCGCCGCACGGCCCGGGTGGGGTCGTGCGGCGCTCGGGAATGCGGAGCGGTCAGCCCAAGGAGGCCCGCAGGAAAGCGAGTTCGGCCTGCGCCAGCTGCTCGCCGACACCGCCCGGCGTCATGTGGGTGATCCCCGGCAGGGCCAGCAGGCTGTGCGGGCGGCCGGCCCGGGTGAGCGCCTGGGAGAGCAGCAGGGTGTGCGAGGGGTGCACGTTGTCGTCGGCCAGGCCGTGGATCAGCAGCAGCGGCCGGGTCAGTGACGGCGCGTCGTCCACCAGGCAGTCGGCCGCGTAGCCGTCCGGGTTCTCCTGCGGCAGGCCGAGGTAGCGCTCGGTGTACGCGGTGTCGTAGAGCCGGAAGTCGGTGGGCGGGGCGCCCGCGCAGGCCGCGTGGAAGACGTCCGGGCGGCGCAGCACGGCCATCGCCGCGAAGTAGCCGCCGTAGGACCAGCCGCGTACGCCGACCCGGCCGAGGTCGAGGTCGGGGTGCGCGGCGCCGAGTGCGTGCAGCGCGTCCACCTGGTCGTCCAGCGCCACCTGCGAGAAGCGCCGGAAGATGGTCCGGCTGAAGGCGGGGGAGACGAACGGGGTGCCGCCGTTGTCCACGGTGACCACCGCGAAGCCCTGGTCGGCCCACCACTGCTTGAGCTGCCAGCGGCGCGGCTCGTTGGCCACCGCCTGGAAGCCGGGGCCGCCGTAGACGTCGAGCAGCACGGGCAGCCGGCGGCCGGGGACGTGCCCGCGCGGGTAGACCACGGCGCTCGGCAGGGCGCGCTCGGTGACCCGGGCCAGCCGCGGCGCGACCCGGTACGGCAGGGCGGCCGAGCGGTCCGTCAGGGCGGTGACGCCCTGGGGGGTGAGGGCCTCGCGGCGCACGCCGTCCGGGCCGGCCGAGGTGAGCAGCAGGGTGTCGCCGGCGGCCAGGGCGCTGTGCACGCCGGGGCCCTCGGAGATCCGCTCGGGGGCGCCGCCGTCCGGGTCGACGAGGTGGACGTGCTGGTCGAACGGGTCGCCCTCGCCGGTCTCGCAGAGCAGCTTCCCGCGCAGCCGCCCGACCACCCGGCGGATCTGCAGGCCGGTGGTGTCCAGCGGCTTGCCGTCCAGGGCCAGGCCGCGGGCCCCGGGGGTGTCGAGGACGGTGAGCAGCCGGCCGTCGTCCAGCCGGGCGGGGGTGCCGGGCAGGTCGTCGACCCAGAACGCGTCGGTGGTGCGGGAGAGTTCGGTGGTGGCCCCGGTGGCCGGGTCGGCGCTCAGCAGCAGGACGTTCTGCTGGAGCCGGTCGGCGACGGTGAGCAGCAGTTCCTCGTCGCCGGCCCACTCGGCGGCGCACAGGTAGGGGAAGGCGGCGGTGTCCCAGGCGAGTTCGACCCGGGTGCCGTCCAGGCCGAGCACCCAGAGCCGGACGTCGGCGTTGGGGCCGCCGGCCTGCGGGTAGGCGAACCGCTCGGGGGCCCGCTCGGGGTGGGCCGGGTCGGCGAAGTGGCGCGGCGGGACGTCGGACTCGTCCACCCGGGTGGCGAGCACGGCGCCGCCGTCCGGGCGCCACCAGTGGCCGCGGTGGCGGCCCAGTTCCTCGGCGGCGGCGAACTCGGCGACGCCCCAGCGGGCGCCGTCGTCGGGGCTGAGCCGCTGGAGGCCGGGGACGTCGGCGGAGGCGAGGTAGAGCGCGTCGTCGCCGACGTAGGCGACGAGGTCGCCGGTCGGGTTCGGCCGGGGGTCGAAGGCCGGGCCGACGGTGGGGACCTCGGTGGTGCGGCCGGTGGCGGTCTCGGTGCGGAAGAGCCGGCCGTCCAGCGCGAAGACGGCGACGGCGAGGTCGGGGGTGGCGGCGTAGGTGCCGATGCCGGCGGCGGTGAGCCGGCTCCGCTCGCGCAGCCGGCGCTCGACGGCGGGCAGGGCGTCGCCCGCGCCGGTGCGGCCGGGGGCGAGGGCGGTGGGGTCGGCGACCTCGCGCTCCTCGCCGGTGGCGAGGTCGAGGAGGTGGAGGCGGTCGAACGCGTCCTCGGGGCCGCTGGAGCGGAGCAGCAGGAGGCGGGTACCGTCCTGGTTGAGCGAGATCGCTCGCGGGGCGCCGAAGCCGAAGCGGCCGGTCCGGGCGCTGAGGGAGAGGTAGGAGTCGGTGATGGTCACCGCCCGATGGTCGCCTCGGGGGCGGCTCGCCGACCAGTGGAGCGACATGTGAAATGTCACACATCACGTGATCCAGGTAACAGGGATCCAGGTATCAGGAGGAGCGCATGACCGAGGCCCCGCGGACCGTCACACCCCCCGAGCCGCTGCCCGGCACCGAGACGCTGTTCTCGCTGGATCCGGCGGTGGTCCACCTCAACCACGGCTCCTTCGGCGCCGTCCCCGTCTCCGTCCAGCAGCTCCAGCGCCGGCTGCACGAGGAGCAGGAGGCCGACCCCGACGGCTTCTTCGCCGATCTGCCCGCCCGCGTCGCCACCGCCCGGGCCCGGATCGCCGCCGCCCTCGGCACCGAGCCGGAACTGCTCGCCCTGGTGCCCAACGTCACCGACGCGATCGCCGTGACCCTCGCCAACGTGCCGCTCTCCGCCGGGGACCACGTCCTGGTCACCGACCACGGCTACGGCACCGTCAACGAGGCCGTCCGGCGGCGCGCCGAGGACGCCGGCGCCGAGCTGCGCACGGTGGCGCTGCCGCTGGACCTGCCCGACGGGGACGCGGTGCGCGAGGCGGTGCTGGCCCGGGTCACCGACCGCACGGTGCTCGCCGTCCTGGACGGCATCACCTCGCCGACCGCCCGCCGGATCGCCACCCCGGAGCTGCTGCGCGAGCTGCGCGGGCGCGGCGTGACCACCGTGGTGGACGCCGCGCACGAGCCCGGCATGCTGGCCGGGCCCGTCCCGGCGGAGGCCGACTTCTGGTTCGGCAACCTGCACAAGTGGGCCTTCGCCCCGCGCGCCACCGGCGTCCTGGTGGTCCGCCCGGAGTGGGCCGGCAAGATCCGTCCGCTGATCCTCTCCTGGGAGGACCACCAGGGCTACCCGGCCTCCGTCGAGTGGCGCGGCACCCTGGACTACACGCCCTACCTGGCCGCCCCGGCGGGTCTCGACCTGCTGGAGGCGTTCGGCCCGGGAGCGGTGCGCACGCACAACGAGCGGCTCGTCGCGTACGGCGCCGGGCTGGTCGCCGAGCGCGTCGGGCTGGCGCCGCTGCCGTCCTCGGCGGGCCTGTCGATGCGCGCGCTGCGGCTGCCGCCCGGGGTCGCCGAGACGCTGCCGCAGGCGCAGGAGCTGATGGCCGGGATGTGGCGGCGGCACGCGGTGCGGACGGTGGCGCGCCCGTGGCCGGGCGGCGGGGTGCTGCGGGTGTGCGCGCAGCTGTACAACCGGGCGCCGGAGTACGAGGTGCTGGCGTCCGGACTGGCCGGGCTGCTCGGGTAGCCGCGGCCCGCGCGCCGCTCACTCCGCGGCGGCGCGCAGCTCGGCGAGCAGCACGTGCTGGTCCGCGAGGACCCCGGTGAGGATCCGCCGCGCCGCCCGCAGCAGGTCGGCGACGTCCCCGCCGGCCAGCGCGTACACCACCGTGCCGCCCTCCCGGGTGGCGCTGACGATGCCGGACCGGCGCAGCACCGCGAGCTGCTGCGAGAGCCTGGAGGGTTCGACCTCCAGCTCCGCCAGCAGGTCGCGCACGGGCGTCGGTCCGGCCTGCAGCAGCTCCAGGACCCGGATCCGGACGGGGTGGCCGAGCATCCGGAAGAACTCGGCCTTGGCCTGGTACAGCGCGAACGCCACGGCGCTCCCTCCCTGTTTCCCCTCCCCGGGGCGTGCCCGGCCGATCAGATCTCCAGTGCCGTCTCGATCCGCTTCAGCTGGTGGCGGGCCATCGCCAGGTTGGCGCGGCCGCGGTTGAGCGCGAGGAAGAGGAACAGGCCCCGGCCGCCCTGCGTGGTCAGCGGCCGCAGCAGGTGGTACTGGCTGGTCAGGCTGACCAGGATGTCCTCGATCTCGTTGTCGAGCAGGTTGAGGTGCTCCATCGCCCGCATCTTGGCCCGCACGACGTCGGTGTTCCCCGCGGCGGCGACGTTGAGGTCCAGTTCCCCGCCGTCACCGAGGGTGCCCAGGGCCATGCCGCTGCCGTAGTCGACCAGGGCGACGCCGATCGCGCCCTCGATCGCCATGGCCTCCTTGAGCGAGGTCTCCAGGTTCGCCATCGTGCGCTCCTCCCGTGGGCCCGGTGGGTGTCACCGGGATGTGGCACCGAATGTAGGCAGGCCGCACGGCGTGTCACCGGGGATGACCGGACTCGTTCGAATCCGGACGCCCGATGACCGCTTGAAGACATTTGCAACTATGGATGTGAGAGAGAAGCGATCCAATGCCCGGGAAAAACGGTGCTATCGATGTCAGTCCCGCCGGGTAACCTCTCGCTGAGATGCGAGATCACACCACCGACCCCCGCGACCCCCGGACGGCGATGAACACCCCTGAGCGCGAGCCCTCCGACGGCCGGGAGCCCTCCCGGGAGCCCTCCGACGCGCGGGAGCTCAGCCCCGCCGAGGCGTTCGCCGCCTCCCGCCTGCGGGCCAGGGAACAGGCCACCGCCCTGCACGGCTTCCAGCAGCTGTACGACTTCGAGCTGGACGACTTCCAGCTGGAGGCCTGCCGCACCCTGGAGGCCGGCGAGGGCGTCCTGGTCGCCGCGCCCACCGGCTCCGGCAAGACCATCGTCGGCGAGTTCGCCGTCCACCTCGCCCTCCAGGCCGGGCGCAAGTGCTTCTACACCACGCCGATCAAGGCGCTGTCGAACCAGAAGTACGGGGACCTCGTCAAGCGTTACGGCGCCGCCAAGGTCGGCCTGCTCACCGGCGACAACACCGTCAACGGCGACGCCCCGGTCGTGGTGATGACCACCGAGGTGCTCCGCAACATGCTCTACGCGGGCTCCAGCACCCTCGACGGCCTCGGCTACGTGGTCATGGACGAGGTCCACTACCTCGCCGACCGCTTCCGCGGCGCCGTCTGGGAGGAGGTCATCATCCACCTCCCCGAGTCCGTCACCCTGGTCTCGCTCTCCGCGACCGTCTCCAACGCCGAGGAGTTCGGCGACTGGCTGGACACCGTCCGCGGCGGCACCCGGGTCATCGTCTCCGAGCACCGGCCCGTCCCGCTCTGGCAGCACGTGATGGCCGGCAACCGGATGTACGACCTGTTCGCCAGCCCCGACCGCGACGGCCGCCCCAAGGGCAGCCTGCGCAACCCCGGCAAGGCCGTGAATCCGGAGCTGGTCCGCCTCGCCCGCAGCGAACTCGACCGCAACCCGCGCGACCGGTTCGGCCGCGGCCGGGGCCGATCCATGCCGAACGGCCGCCCCGGCAAGGTCTGGACGCCGGGCCGCGTCGACGTCATCGACCGGCTGGACGCCGAGGGCCTGCTGCCCGCCATCACCTTCATCTTCAGCCGGGCCGGCTGCGAGGCCGCCGTCCAGCAGTGCCTCTCCTCCGGCCTGCGGCTCAACAAGGACGCCGACCGCGCCCGGGTCCGCGCCATCGTCGAGGAGCGCTGCGCCGACATCCCCGACGAGGACCTGCACGTCCTCGGCTACTTCGAGTGGCTGGACGGGCTGGAGCGCGGCATCGCCGCCCACCACGCCGGCATGCTGCCGCGGTTCAAGGAGGTCGTCGAGGAACTGTTCGTGAAGGGCCTGGTCAAGGCCGTCTTCGCGACCGAGACCCTCGCCCTCGGCATCAACATGCCGGCGCGCTCCGTCGTCATGGAGAAGCTCGTCAAGTGGAACGGCGAGACCCACGCCGACATCACCCCCGGCGAGTACACCCAGCTCACCGGCCGGGCCGGGCGGCGCGGCATCGACATCGAGGGCCACGCCGTGGTGCTCTGGCAGCGCGGCCTCGACCCGGAGGCGCTGGCCGGACTCGCCGGCACCCGCACCTACCCGCTCAAGTCCTCCTTCCGGCCGTCCTACAACATGGCCGTCAACCTGGTCTCCCAGTTCGGCCGGCACCGCTCGCGCGAACTGCTGGAGACGTCCTTCGCGCAGTTCCAGGCCGACCGCTCGGTGGTCGGCATCGCCCGCCAGGTGCAGCGCAACGAGGAGGGCCTGGAGGGCTACCGCGAGTCCATGACCTGCCACCTCGGCGACTTCGCGGAGTACATGTCGCTGCGCCGGCAGCTCAAGGACCGGGAGAACGAACTCGCCCGCGAGGGCAGCAGCCAGCGCCGCGCCGCCGCCGTCGAGTCCATCGAGCACCTCAAGCCCGGCGACGTCATCCACGTGCCGACCGGCAAGTTCGCCGGCCTCGCCCTCGTCCTCGACCCCGGCCTGCCGCCCGTCAGCCGCTCGCCGCGCGGCGGCCCGCGCCACCCCGACTACCAGGACGGGCCGCGCCCGGTGGTGCTCACCGCCGAGCGGCAGGTCAAGCGGCTCGCGATGATCGACTTCCCGCACCCCGTCGCCGCGATCGAGCGGGTGCGGATCCCCAAGTCCTTCAACCCGCGCAGCCCGCAGTCCCGGCGCGACCTCGCCTCCGCCCTGCGCACCAAGGCCGGCCACCTGGAGCCCGAGCGGTTCCGGCGCGGCCGGGCCGCCGCCGCGGACGACCCCGAGATCGGCCGGCTGCGCACCGCCCTGCGCCAGCACCCCTGCCACGGCTGCGACCAGCGCGAGGACCACGCCCGCTGGTCCGAGCGCTACCACCGGCTGCACCGCGACACCGAGCTGCTGGAACGCAAGATGCGCTCCCGCACCCACACCATCGCCCGCACCTTCGACCGGGTCTGCGCGCTGCTCACCGACCTCGGCTACCTCAGCGGCGACACCGTCACCGACGACGGCAAGCGGCTCGGCCGGCTCTACGGCGAACTCGACCTGCTCGCCTCCGAGTGCATCCGCGAGGGCGTCTGGAGCGGCCTCGCCGCCGCCGAACTCGCCGCCTGCGCCTCCGCGCTCGTCTACGAGGCGCGCCAGTCCGACGACGCCACCGCCCCCCGGGTCCCTGAGGGCGCGGCGAAGGACGCCCTCGGCCAGATGGTCCGCATCTGGGGCCACCTCGACGCCCTGGAGGAGCAGCACCGCATCAACACCGCCGAGGGCGTCGGCCAGCGCGAACCCGACCTCGGCTTCGCCTGGGCCGCCTACCGCTGGGCCCTCGGCCACTCCCTGGACTCCGTCCTGCGCGACGCCGACATGCCGGCCGGCGACTTCGTCCGCTGGACAAAGCAGCTGATCGACGTCCTCGGCCAGATCCAGGACGCCGCCGGCAGCGACACCGACCTCCGCAAGACCGCCCGCAAGGCCGTCGACGGCCTCCGCCGCGGCATCATCGCCTACTCCTCCGTCAGCTGACCCACCCCACCGCCCGGGCCCCGCCCTGACGGAGCCCGGGCATCCCGCTGCCCACCCCGCGTGCGGCTGCGGCTGCGCCTTGCCGCTGTAAGCCTTGGTGGCGGAATGCCCAATGCGGAGTGAGAAGTCGGCCATTCCGACTT
>NZ_JBHVER010000067.1:0-35721 GCF_042802195.1 Kitasatospora sp. NPDC057500
CCGCCAACCCGCGCTCCACCGCCCTGGACACCACCCGGGGCCCGGCCCGCACGGCCACGCTCTCCCCGACCGCCCCGGTCACCTTCTGCGGCGTCGAGTACCTCAGCCGCGCCGCGTGGGGCGCCGACGAGTCCAAGCGCTTCAAGAACGGCGTGGAGAACTCCCCCGCCAAGTACTACCCGCTGCAGACCCTGACGGTGCACCACACCGACACCCCGAACGCGGACGCCGACCCGGCCGCGACCGTGCGGGCGATCTACGAGTACCACGCCGTCACCCAGGACTGGGGCGACATCGGCTACCACTTCCTCATCGACGAGGCCGGCCGGATCTACGAGGGCCGCTGGTCCGGCGACGACGGCCTGCCGGCGCACGACGCCAACGGCAACGCGGTGACCGCCTTCCACACCTCCGGCTTCAACTCGGGCAACCTCGGCATCGCCCTGCTGGGCACCCTGACCGGCCAGGACGCGACCGCGAAGGCCCGCCGCTCGCTGACCCTGCTGCTCGCCCTGCTGACCCGCACCCACGGGCTCGACCCGCAGGCGCACGTCACCTTCGTCAACCCGGTCAACGGCGTCACCAAGCCGGTCGACCTGATCAGCGGCCACCGCGACTGGCTGGCCACCGACTGCCCCGGCGGCACGATGTACGCCACGCTGCCCGCCCTGCGCGCCGAGGTCGCCGCGCTCTGACGGGGCCGGGGCCCGGGCGCGCTCCTCGCACCCGGGCCCGGTCCCCTCAGGGCGCCCCGAGCGAGGCCCAGTCCGACCATCCGCCGCCGGAGACCTGCCAGACGTGCCGGACGGTCGCGTCCGTGCAGGGGACGAAGACGTGCAGCCGGTTGTCCGCGTCCTGGGAGACGGCCGGGTCACCGGCCGGGGTGGCGCCGATCGGGCCGCCGAGCGGCGCCCACTTCTCCCAGCCCTTCCCGACCGGCCGCTGCACGGACCGCTGCACCGTGTTGTCGGTGCCGCGGCAGAAGACCTCCAGTCGGCCGCCGGAGTTCCGGGCCGCGGCCGGGTCGCCGGCCAGGCTGCCGCCCAGCGACTCCCAGGTGCCGGTCCAGCCGTTGTTGGCGGCGGTCTGCCACAGGTGCCAGAGCGTGTTGTCGGTGTACCGGGCGAAGAGTTCCAGCCGACCGTCGTCGTTCTGGACCGCCGCCGCATCGCTCGCGACGTTGTTGCCGCCGAGCGGGGACCCGATCTTCCACCCGTTGATCAGCGGGCGCTGGTAGGCGTGCTGGACGTTGCCGTAGCCGTCGCGGGTGAAGACCTCCAGATGGCCGTTGGCGTTCGGGGCGGGCGTCGGGTCGCCCACCGTGGCGATCTGGATGGTCCCCCACGAGGACCAGCGGCTGTCGGAGTCGGTCTGCCAGATGTGCTGGACGACGTTGCCGGTGCCGTGGACGAAGACCTCCAGGTGGCCGTCGCTGTTCTGGGCGAGCATCGGGTCGCCCACCAGGGAACCCTCCAGCGACTTCCAGTCGCCCCAGCCCTTGGAGACCCTGAGGTCCTGTCGGATGTAACGGAGAGTGGCGTTCTCCCCGCTGTGGACGAAGACCGTCAGGCGGCCGTCGACGTCCGCGCCGACCACCGGACTACCGGTCACGGTGCCGCCGAGCGACTCCCAGCGCGACCAGCTCTCGTCACTGTCGGGAGTCCTCTGCCAGATGTGGTGGACGGCACCGCGCCCGCCCCGGACGAATACCTCCAGCCGGCCGTCCGAGTTCCGGCCGATCCAGGAGAGCGCGGTACTGAACGCGGTGCCCACTGCCGTAGCCATGAGATTCCCCTTTCCGGTGTGGCGGGTGCCGACCACCGGATGCCCACCGGAGATCCGGGGGGCCGCGCACCGGGCCGTCCACCGACCCACTGGTTCGCCTTCGATCCTAGTCTCACCCGACGCCCCCGTACAGTCACTGTGCGTAACTGTCGCGGCTGCGCCGTAGGGTGAACCGGAGAGGCGACGGACAGGAGACCGAGATGCCGGAGGTGACGGTGACCGAGCAGGTGGCCGAGGTGACGGCCGAGCTGGCCGCGCTGGAGGACCCGAAGATCCGCCGGGTGAACGAGCGGCACGGCGACGACCACGGCGTCAACCTCACCGGGCTGCGTGCCGTGGCCAAGCGGCTGGGCACGCAGCAGGAGCTGGCCCGGGGGCTCTGGGCGACCGGCGACGGCGCGGCGCGCCTGCTGGCGCTGCTGGTGTGCCGGCCCAGGGAGTTCGGGCGCGACGAGCTGGACGCCATGCTGCGCGCGGCCCGCACGCCCAAGGTGCAGGACTGGCTGATCGGCTACGTGGTGAAGAAGAGCCCGCACGCCGAGGAGCTGCGCCGGGCCTGGTCGGCCGATCCCGACCCGCTGGTCGCGAGCGCGGGCTGGGCGCTGACCGCCGACCGGGTGGCGACGAAGCCCGAGGGCCTCGACCTGGCCGCGCTGCTGGACGTCATCGAGGCGCAGCTGCGGGACGCCCCGGACCGGCTGCAGTGGGCGATGAACACCTGCCTGGCCCGGATCGGCATCGACCACGCCGACTACCGGGCGCGCGCCCTCGACATCGGCGAGCGCCTGGAGGTGCTCAAGGACTACCCGACGTCCCCGGGCTGCACCTCGCCGTACGCGCCCGTCTGGATCACCGAGATGGTCCGCCGGCAGCACGACGGGGCGTGAGCGCCCGGGGCGGTCCTGCGGTTCGGGGGGTGTGAGGCCGGGTCAGGCGTGCTCGATGCCCGCCGCCCCGTCCAGGCCCAGCAGTTCGACGGCCCGCTCCCGCATCTCCACCTTGCGGATCTTCCCGGTGACGGTCATCGGGAACTCGTCCACCTGGTGCACGTAGCGCGGCACCTTGTAGTGCGCGATCCGGCCCGCGCAGTACTCGCGCAGCGCCTCGGCGGTCAGTCCGGGCGCGCCGGGCCGCAGCCGGACCCAGGCCATCAGCTCCTCGCCGTACTTGGCGTCGGGCACGCCGATCACCTGGACGTCCAGGACGTCGGGGTGGGTGAACAGGAACTCCTCGATCTCGCGCGGGTAGATGTTCTCGCCGCCCCGGATCACCATGTCCTTCAGCCGGCCGGTGATGTTGAGGTAGCCCTCCTCGTCCATCACCGCGAGGTCGCCGGTGTGCATCCAGCCGTCGGCGTCGACCGCCTCGGCGGTGCGGTCGGGCTGGTCCCAGTAGCCGAGCATCACCGAGTAGCCGCGGGTGCGGAGTTCGCCGGGCGTGCCGCGCGGGACGGTCTCGCCGGTCTCCGGGTCGGCCACCTTGACCTCCAGGTGCGGGCCGACCCGGCCGACCGTGGACACCCGCCGCTCCAGCGGGTCCTCGGCGCGGGTCTGGGTGGAGACCGGGGAGGTCTCGGTCATGCCGTAGCAGATGGAGACGTCGCGCATGCCCATCCGGTCGACGACCTGCTTCATCACCTCGATCGGGCACGGCGAGCCGGCCATGATCCCGGTGCGCAGGCCGGACAGGTCGTACTCGGCGAAGCCCGGGTCGTTGAGCTCGGCGATGAACATGGTCGGCACGCCGTAGAGCGAGGTGCAGCGCTCGGCGGACACCGCGCGCAGGGTGGCGGCCGGCTCGAAGGCCGGGGCCGGGATCACCACGCAGGCGCCGTGCGAGAGCGCCGCCAGGTTTCCCATCACCATCCCGAAGCAGTGGTAGAACGGCACGGGCACGCAGATCCGGTCCGCCTCCGTGTAGCCGCACAACTCGCCGACGAAGTAGCCGTTGTTGAGGATGTTGTGGTGCGAGAGCGTGGCGCCCTTGGGGAAGCCCGTGGTGCCCGAGGTGTACTGGATGTTGATCGGGTCGTAGGGGCTCAGGCCCGCGCCGATGCCGGCCAGCCGCTCCCGGTCGCCGCGCTCCCCCGCCGCCAGCAGCTCGTCCCAGCCGGGCGACCCGATCAGCAGCACGTCCCGCAGCCCGGGACAGCGCGGCCCGGCCTCGGCGAGCATGGCCGCGTAGTCCGAGGTCTTGAAGCCCGGCACCGCCACCACCGTGCGGATCCCCGACTGCCGCAGCACGTACTCGACCTCGTGGGTGCGGTAGCCGGGGTTCACGGTCACCAGGACCGCGCCGATCCGCGCGGTGGCGTACTGGGTGAAGACCCACTCCGGGCAGTTCGGGGCCCAGATGCCGACCCGGTCACCGGCGCCGACCCCGAGGCCGAGGAGTCCGAGCGCGACCCGGTCCACCTCCGCGGCCAGTTCCCGGTACGTCCACCGCCGCCCGCTCGGCACGTCCACCAGCGCCTCCCGGTCCGGGAAGGCGGCGACGGCGCGGTCGAGCGCGACACCGATGGTGTGGTCCAGCAACGGCACGGAGGTGCTGCCGGCGCTGATGCTGGGAGACGGGAAGGGCGAGGTCATGGTGAGGGCTCCTGGACTCGTCCGGCGCAGGTCGCCCGAGTCTACGCAGCAGCTCCCGCCCCGTCACCCACTCGCGCACCACCGTTCCCGGACCGCGGTCCGGGAGGCGTGCCCGGTCAGGCCAGGACGACGGGCGTTCCGGTGAGGGCGACCCCGGCGCCGCGCAGGTCGTCCAGGGCCGTGGCGGTGGTGTCGGCGGCGACCCCGGCCGTGTAGTCGAGCAGGACGCGCACGGCGAAGCCCTCCTTGGCGCCGTCGAGCGCGGTGGCCCTGACGCAGTGGTCGGTCGCGATGCCGACGACGTCGACGCCCCCGACGTCGCGGGCGCGCAGCCAGTCGGCCAGCGGGGTGCCGTCCGCGGTGAAGCCCTCGAAACCGCTCTTGGAGGCGGAGCGGGCGCCCTTGAAGAAGACCTCGTCGACCGCCCCGGCGGCCACCGCGGGGGCGAAGTCCGGGTGGAACTCCCCGCCCTCGGTGCCGACCACGCAGTGCACCGGGAAGGAGTCCCGGTAGTCGGGGCGGTCGGAGAAGTGCGGGCCCGGGTCGATGTGGTGGTCGCGGGTGGCGACGACGTAGTCGTACTCGCCGTCGGTCTCGCGCAGCAGGCCGGCGATGGCGGCGGCCCGCCCGGCACCGCCCTTGACCGGGACGCTGCCGCCCTCGCAGAAGTCCTTCTGCACATCGACGACGATCAGGGCACGGCCCATGGCGACATCCCTTCCCTTGGGAGGCGGTTGGTCCCCGTATGGTCGCGGCCCCGGGTGCGGGCCCGCCGCGCACGCGCCGGGCGCTCACCCGATCGGAGGGCGGGACGCGGGTGCGGGCGCGGCGGAGCCTGCCCGCCGCACCCGCGCCCGCACCCGCCGGTACGCGCGCCGTCAGGCGGAGGCGGCGTCACCCACGGCGGCGCGCCGCGGCTCGCCGACGGCGGCCTTCGGGGTGCCCGGCGCGGGCGGCACCGGGATGGTGGCGGCCACCGCCGCGGCGACCAGGGCCACCCCGCAGCCGATCAGCAGACCGACCCGGAAGCCGCTCTCGGAGGGCAGTACGTGACCGCCCGTGCTGGCGGTCAGCTGGGCGAGCACCACACCGACGACGGCGGCCGACACCGTGGTGCCCAGCGAGCGCATCAGGGTGTTGAAGCTGTTCGCCGAGGCCGTCTCGGACAGCGGCACGGCGCTCATGATCAGCGCCGGCATCGCGCCGTACGCCAGGCCGACGCCCGCGTTGCAGACCAGGGTGACGACCAGCACGCCCCAGGTGGAGCCGATCAGCAGCATCGACAGCCCGTACCCGGCGGCGATCGCCAGGGAGCCGACGACCAGCGTGAACTTCGGGCCGCGCGCCGCCGAGAGCCGGCCGCCGAACGGCGAGACGACCATCATCATCAGACCGGAGGGCGCCATCCACAGGCCCATGGCCAGCATCGACTGGCCCAGTCCGTAGCCGGTGGCCTCCGGCAGCTGGAGCAGCTGCGGGATGATCAGCGCCTGCGCGTACATCCCGAAGCCGACCAGCACCGACGCCAGGTTGGTCAGCAGCACCCGCGGACGGGCGGTCACCCGCAGGTCGACCAGCGGTTCGGCGCTCCGCAGCTCCCAGGCGCCCCAGGCCAGCAGCAGGACCACGGCGGCGGCGAACAGTCCGAGGGTGGTCCCGTCCGTCCAGCCCCAGTCCCCGCCCTTGGAGACCGGCAGCATCAGGCAGACCAGTCCGGCGCCCAGCCCGACCGCGCCGACGGCGTCGAAGCGGCCGCCGGCCGGCGCGGTGGCGGGGGCGGGCACCAGGGAGCGGATCATCGCGGCGATCACCACGGTGAGGACGGCCGCGCCCCAGAACAGCACGCGCCAGCTGGTGTACTGGGCGACCGCCGCCGAGATGGGCAGGCCGAGGCCGCCGCCGATTCCCATCGAGGCACTGACCAGGGCGATCGCGGAGCCCAGCCGTTCGGGCGGCAGCACCTCGCGCAGCAGGCTGATGCCGAGCGGGACGACGCCCATGCCCATGCCCTGCAGTCCGCGCCCGACGATCATCGGCAGGACGGACGAGGTCAGCGCGCAGATCACCGAGCCGACCAGGAGCGGGACGCAGCACGCCAGCAGCATCCGCCGCTTGCCGAGCAGGTCGCCGAGCCGGCCGCTGATCGGCACGAACACCGCGCCCGACAGCAGGGTGGCGGTGATCACCCAGGAGGCGTTGGACGCGGAGGTGTCCAGGATCTTCGGCAGCTCGCCGATCAGCGGGGTGACCAGGGTCTGCATGATCGCCGCCAGCGTGCCGGTGAGGGCGAGCGTGGCGACGATGCCCCTGGTCCGGTCGGGGGCGGCGGTATGTGGGGCGGCCATCAGCGGGGGCTCCTCGGGTCCGTGCACGGGTCAACGGATATGCATCCTACACATGATATGCATGATGCATATCAACTCCGATGGGCGCACGCCTGCCATACTGTGCGCTAACACCGCAGGTCAGGGCGCCGGAGCCAGGGACGGGAAAGGGCGACGTCATGAGCGGACCCAGCGAGCCCACGGACGACGTGGCGTTCGAGTACATGGTGCTCAGCCGGCACCACTACCTGAGCCCGCACGGCGCCCGGCCGCACGAGAACGCACTGGAGCGCAGCGCGTACATCCTGCTCAGCCGGATCCGGGTGCAGGGCCCGATGTCGATCGGCGAGCTCAGCGACGCCTTCGGGCTCGACGCCTCCACCCTCAACCGGCAGACCGCCGCGATGGGCCGGGCCGGGCTGGTCGAGCGGATCCCCGACCCCGAGGGCGGGCTGGCCCGCAAGTTCCGCATCACCGAGGAGGGCGACCGCCGGCTCGACGAGGACCGTGCGGCGCGCGCCCACGCCCTCGGCCTGGTGATGGAGGACTGGCCCACCGAGGACATCGAGGCCTTCGCCGCGTTCCTGCGGCGCTTCAACACCGGCATCGAGCGGCTCGACGGACGGCCCTGGCCCCGCCCCTGACCCGGCGTCGACCCGCCTGACCGCGCGTCGCCCCGCCCGGCGCCGCCCGGAGCCGTCGCCGCCCCACCGGACCCGACCCGCCCACCTGGAGCCCGACCGATGGACCGCCCGCAGGCCCCCGCCCTCCTCCTCGACGCGCTCGCCCCCGCGCACCCCGCCGCCGTCCTGGACGCCGCCGAACGGGCCGAACGGCGGGGCGCGGACCGGCTGGTGGTCTCCGAGACCGCTTACGACCCCTTCCTCCAGCTGGCCCGGGCCGCCGACCGCACCAGCTCCATCGAGCTGGCCACCGGGGTCGCGGTGGCCCTGGCCCGCACCCCGATGACCCTCGCCTACCAGGCCTGGGGCCTGCACGCGGCCTCCGGCGGACGCGCCGTCATCGGGCTCGGCTCCCAGGTCAAGCCGCACATCGAGAAGCGCTTCGGGATGCCCTGGGACCGGCCCGCCGCGCGGATGCGCGAGTACGTGCACGCCGTGCGGGCGATCTGGCACAGCTGGCAGACCGGTGAGCGGCTGCGCTTCCGCGGCGACTTCTACACCCACACCGTGATGACGCCGGTCTTCTCCCCCGACCCGGTCCCGGCCGGGGTGCCGCGGATCCTGCTGGCGGGCGTCGGGCCGCTGATGGTGCGCACCGCCGGCGCGGTGGCGGACGGCTTCCTCAGCCACCCGTTCACCTCGGTCGACTACCTCACCCGGCAGGTGCTGCCGGCGCTCGCCGAGGAGCGCGGGCGGGCCGAGGCCGAGGGCGCGGCCTGGACCGGACGGCCCTTCGAGGTGGTCGGCAGCGTGCTCACCGCGACCGGCCGCACCGAGGAGGAGCTGCGCGCCAACCTCGCGGCCGTCCGCGAGCGGCTCGCCTTCTACGCCTCCACGCCCGCCTACCGCCCGGTGCTGGCCCTGCACGGCTGGGAGGAGCTGCACGAGGAGCTGCACCGGCTGTCGCTGCGCGGCCGCTGGCCCGAGATGGCCGCGCTGATCGACGACCGGGTCCTCGGCACCTTCGCCGTCACGGGCACGGTCGAGGAGGCCGCCCGGGAGATCCACCGCCGGTACTCGGGACTGGCCACCCGGGTCTCGGTCAGCCTGCCGGAGGACGCCGCGCCGGACCTCGGCCTGGACGTGCTGGACGCCCTGCGGGCGCTGGACCGGCCCGGACCCCGCTGAGCAGACCCGCCCGGGCGGGGCGTGCCCTACGGTGGACGGTGATCCGTACACCGTCGAGGGAGGAGCCTGGTGATGGGGCGGCAGAAGGACGGCGCACAGGTGCTGGCGCGGCTCGCGGAGCTCTCGCCGGACACCGTGGTCGGCCATCCGCTCCTGGACACCGTGACGCTCGACGCGCTCACCGAGGTGGCGGTGGTGTAGGCGACCGTCCACCTGCTCGACCTGACGGCGTCGGTCGGCGGCCCGCCGCCCCCGGCGGCGGCGCTGGAGGCCACCCGCACCCTGCTGGCGGAGGTGGCCGACCCGGTGGAGTTCATCGAGGCGGCCGCCGGGCGGAGCGGCAACGCCGTTCTGCCGGCCATCCGCTGACGGCCCGTCTGCCGTCGGCCCGCCGCACCCGGCCGTGCCGACTACGCTCCGCAGCCGTGGTGCGGTGGGCGATCCGACCGGGGAAACCGGACGCGCCGTATCATTCGGCTTCCACGCCGGTCCCACCGGTTTCTTCGGAGCGATCGTCGGAACCACCGGCGGAGCCGTCACCGGCCGGGCCCTCGGCCCGGCCGCGCGCGGCCACCATCTCCGCGTACACCCGCGCGCCGCGGTCCGGCGCAAGGTCGAGGCAGGCGAGCACCCCGGCGACGGCGATGCTCGGCATCAGGTGCCGGTAGAGGACCGAGACCCGCTCCGCGAGGTCGGCCCGGTTGGTGAACCGCTGCGACTGGAGCTGCACGCCCACCCAGGACGCGGTCGTCAACCCGGCCGTGTCGGCCGGCACCACGTGCGGCAGCAGCTCGCCCCGCTCGCCCGCGGCGATCAGCAGCCGCTCCAGCCGGGCGATCCAGCCCGGCGCGGCGTCGACGCCCAGCCGGCGGTCCGCGGCGTGGTCCACCGAGAGCCGCACACCGGCGCTGACCAGCGGATCGATCGGCACCAGATGGGTGACCACCATCCCGGTGTCCACGAACTCCTGGAGCTTGCACGGGCGCTCGGGCACGGCCTCGGCCTCGAACTGCCCCTCGATGACGCCCAGGGCCAGGTCGGCCTTGGACGCGAAGTGGAAGTAGACGGCACCGCGGGTCACGCCGGCCCGGGCGACGACCTCGCCGATGGTCGCCCGCTCGTAACCGAACTCGTCGAACACCGAGGCCGCGGCCTCCAGAATCAGCCGCCGCGTCCGCAGCGCCCGTTCCTGTCGCGCCACCACGACCACCCCCGCACACACAAGCGAAACAAAACCAAACAGCCCGTATCTTACCCGTGGCCGGACGGGGCACTCCGCGCTACCGGCGTCGCTGCCTGCCGGGCCCGCGGACACGCGGCGTCAGAGAATACCGACCGGGCGGCCACCGCGCCGGACCGGCTCCCCGCCGCCCGGCACGGTCAGCCCAGCACGGCGACCGCCTCCACCTCGACGAGCTGGTCGTGGTAGCCGAGCACGGAGACCCCGAGCAGGGTACTGGGCACGTCGTGCTCGCCGAGGTACTCGCGGTAGACCTCCCAGACGGCCACCAGGTCCGCCTGACGGGAGGACGCGACGTACACCGTGGTGCGCACCACGTCGGTGAGCGCGGCGCCCTCGTCCTCCAGGACCGTCACCAGGTTGCGCATCACCTGGTGGGCCTGGCCCGCGTAGTCGCCCACCGCCACCGTACGCCCCTCGGTGTCCAGCGGGCAGGCACCGGCCAGCCAGAGCGAGCGCACCGGCGCCTCGACGGAGGCCGCGTAGGCGTAGTCGACGGCCTGGGTGAGGCGGTGGTTGCGGATCAGCCTGACGGAGCTGCTCATGGGTCCCTCCCGGATGGTCGTTCGGTCGCGCCGGGCCCCATCGTTGGGATCGCCCGCGCCACCGTCAATCGATTTCCGGCCGGTGCCCTCGGCGGACCGGGGTCCGCGCCCGGCGAATTCACCGGTGCGGGTGATGGCGGGCGGCCCGCTCCGGCCGGGATCCTGGTGGTTCGCCGACGACCGAGGGGGTCCCATGCCGTTCCCGCACCTCACCAGGGCCTGGGGCCGCCGCCGGGTGCTGGGCCTCGCCCTGGGGGCCGGCCTCGCCCCCGCGCTGGGCGCCGGGTCCGCCGCCGCCCGCCCCCGCCACGCGGGTCCGGACCACACGCTCGGCCTCCGGGTGGCCGCCCTGGCCGCCTCGCAGATCGGCGTGCCGTACGCCTGGGGCGGCGGGGACCGGCTGGGCGCGAGCCTCGGCTTCTGCGACGAGGAGAACGGCTACCTCGACGGCCAGTGCCTGGGCGAGACCACGGTCGGCTACGACTGCAGCGGGCTGTCGCTGTACTGCTGGTACCGGGCGAGCGCGGGCGCGGTCGAGCTGGCGCACTACACCGTCGCGCAGTTCAACCGCTCCGCCCCGGTGGAGACCGCCGCGCTGCTCCCCGGGGACCTGCTGTTCTTCTCCCGGCCCGACGCGCCGCTGCACCACGTCGGCATCTGGGCCGGCGACGGCGCCATGATCCACGCCGAGCGCACCGGCACGCTGGTGGCCCGGTTGGAGGGTGTGCTCGGCATTCCCCGCTGGTCCCGCGAGTTCGCCGGCGCCCGCCGTCCGCTGCCGTTCGGCTGACCCCGGAGACCGCAGCGGCGGGTCAGGGGGCTCCCGGCAGGTGCGCGTGGACGCGGCCGAGCAGCTCGTGGAGCACCTGGCGCTCCGCCGCGCTCAGCGGCGCCAGCACCTCCTCCTGCACGGCGTACGCCTCGGCGCGCAGTTCGGCGAGCAGGGCGCGGCCCGCCTCGGTGACGGTGACCGAGACGCGGCGCCGGTCGGCGGTGTCGCGGGCCCGTACGACGTAGCCGGCGGCCGCCAACTGGTCGGTGACCTTGGCCATGTCGCTGGGGTCCACCCGCAGCCGGCGGACCAGGTCGCGCTGGGCGTGCGGGCCGAAGTCGGCGAGCGCGGCGAGCACCGCCATGTCCCACAGCCGCAGTCCCCGGCGGGCGAGCCGCTCGGCCAGCCGGGCGCGGGCCGCCTTGCCGGTGCGGGAGAGCAGATAGGTGCTGAGTTCCAGCAGCGTCGGCGGGGTCACGGCGGCGGGAGCGACTGATTCCTCTGAAGCCATGGGGCGAGTCTAAGGTCAGACCCTATAGTGGGTGTCCACCCACGATTTCCGCGGAGGCCCCGTCATGGACGTCCCGTACCACCGCCTGCTCGTCGCCGACTTCCCCGCCTGCTTCGGGTTCTACGCCGCCGTGCTGCCGCCGCTGACCGGAGCCGCCCCGGTCAGGGGCGCCCCCGAAGGCCCGTACGCCGCCTGGGACCTGGCCGGCCGGACCGTGCTCGCGCTGTTCGACCGCGGGCGGTTGGCCGCCGCCGTCGGCACGGCCGCGCTGCCCGCCGCACCGGCCGCCGCCCAGGACGGCGCGATGCTGGTCCTCCGGGTCGACGACGTCGAGCAGGCCCTCGCCCACTGCCTGGAGCACGGCGGCGCACCCGTCGCCGGGCCCGCCGACCGCCCGGAGTGGGGTCCCGGCCTGCGCACCGCCCACCTGCGCGACCCGGAGGGCCGGCTGATCGAGGTGCAGTCCTACTGAGGAGGCCGACCGCCGCCGGGGGCCGGCGGCTCGTCCCACAGCTCCGGAGCGCACGCGCCGACCAGCGCGCCGATCCTGGCCAGCGCCTCGGCCACCGGCAGCGGATCCGGTCGTCGGCCGTCGCGCAGGCGCAGCGCCAGCAGGTCGTCCGCCGCCTCCCGGGGGCCGATCACCGCCTGGTACGGGACCAGTCGCGCCGCCCGGATCCGGGCGCCGAGGCCGCCCCGCTCGGGTCCGGCGACCTCGGCCCGCAGCCCGAGGTCCAGGCAGCGCCCGCGCACCCGCTCGGCCCGCTCGCGCTCCCCCTCGGTGAGCGGCAGCAGCATCAGCTGGGTCGGCGCCAGCCAGGCCGGGAAGGCCCCGCGGTACAGCTCGATCAGGTGGGCGACCACCCGTTCGACGCTGCCGATGACGCTGCGGTGGACCATCACCGGGCGGTGCCTGGCGCCGTCCGGCCCGGTGTACCGCAGGCCGAAGCGCTCCGGCTGGTGGAAGTCGATCTGCACGGTGGAGAGGGTGGACTCGCGCCCGGCGGCGTCGGCGATCTGGACGTCGATCTTCGGCCCGTAGAAGGCCGCCTCCCCCTCCGCCGCCTCGAAGGGCACCCCGGAGCGCCGGAGCACCTCGGTGAGCAGCGCGGTGGCCCGCTCCCAGAGCGCCGGGTCGGCCACGTACTTGCCGCCCGCGCCGGGCAGCGAGAGCCGGTGGCGGACCGGCCGGATGCCGAGCGCCCGGTGCGCCTCGCCGATCAGCTCCAGGGCGGCGAGCGCCTCGTCGGCGGCCTGCTCGGGGGTGCAGAAGACGTGCGCGTCGTTCAGCTGGATGGCCCGCACCCGGGTCAATCCGCCGAGCACGCCGGACGGCTCGGAGCGGTACATGCCGCCGAGTTCGGCGATCCGCAGCGGCAGTTCGCGGTGGCTGCGGGCGCGCGAGCGGTAGACCAGGGCGTGGTGCGGGCAGAGGCTGGGGCGCAGCACGACCTGTTCGGCACCCAGGTCCATCGGCGGGAACATGTCGTCGCGGTAGTGCTGCCAGTGGCCGGAGATCTCGTAGAGCTCGCGTTTGCCGAGGACGGGCGAGTAGACGTGGCGGTAGCCGGCGCGCCGCTCGCGGCCTCGGACGAACTCCTCCAGGGTGTGCCGGATCGCGGCGCCGTCGGGCAGCCAGTACGGGAGGCCGGAGCCGATCAGCGGGTCGGTGTCGAAGAGTTCGAGCTCCCGGCCGAGCCGGCGGTGGTCGGGGGCCGGTGCGGGCGCGGCCGCGTCGGGGTTGCTGTTCATGGCGGTGTCTCCACTCGGACGGGCGGGCGAGTGGACCGGCACGGCGAAGCCCCGGGGCACTCGCCCCGGGGCTTCGGACCAGCTCAGCGGTCAGCGCGCCGGGACTCTCTCCGGCGTCGTCGTGAGGACGGCTGCGGCGCGCTTCATACCGTCCACGCTAGCAGCGGACCGCCCCGGCGGGCGAGCGGTTTTCGGCCCGGGCCGCATCGGGCACCGTCAGTGCAGGACGTGGCAGCCGCGCGCCGCAAGCGCCGACAGCAGCGCGGGTGCCGGGTCGACGGCGTTCCACCGCAGGTCGAGCTTCTCCAGGGCGGGCAGCGCGGCCGGGTCCCCCAGCCAGTCCGGCAGGGCGGTGATCCGGTTGCCGCGCAGGTCGAGCCGGCGCAGCAGCGGAAGCCCGGCCAGCACCGACGGCACCTCGGGGAGCGCGTTCTCGCGCAGTTCCAGTTCGCGCAGTTCGGTGAGGCCGGTGAAGGAGCCGGGCAGGGTGGTCAGCGCGTTGCCGCGCAGTTGGAGTTCGCGCAGGGCGCGCAGGCCGCCGAGGGTTTCGGGCAGCTCGGTCAGCCGGTTGTGCTGGGCGCGGAGTTCCACCAGGCCGGCCATCGCGCCGAGGGCGTCGGGGAGTTCGGCGATCGGGTTCTCGCCGATGTTGAGGTAGCGCAGCCCGGTGAGCCGGCCGAGGGCCGCCGGTAGCGCGGTGAGCGCGTTGTCGTGCAGGTAGAGGAAGTCGGTCAGACCGGTGAGGGCGCCGAGCTCCGGCGGCACCTCGGTGATCCGGTTGTGCCCGAGGTCGAGCGTGCGCAGCCGGTGCAGCCGGCCGACGGCGGGCGGGACTTCGGTGATGCCGGTCTCGGCGAGGATGAGCACCGTCAGCTCGGTGCGGTCCCAGACCGCGCCGGGAACCGTGCCGAGGTGCCGGCGCCAGAGGTTGAGGGTGGTGTCGGTCATCCGGTCATCCTGCCGCACCCCTGCCGTCCCGGCCCGGCCCTCCCCGTACCCGACGAGCCCCCGGCCCCGGTGCCGGGGAGGGCCCGTCCGGCGGGCGGGCCCTCCCCGTTGCCGGGCGGGCGCGGTCACATGTTGATCATGTGGCCGGCCAGTCCGTGGATCGCCTCCTTGACGGCCTCGCCCAGGGTCGGGTGGGCGTGCACGTTGCGGGCGACCTCGTGCACGGTGAGGTCCCACTGCTGGGCCAGCGTCAGCTCCGGCAGCAGCTCGGTGACCTCGGGCCCGATCAGGTGGGCGCCGAGCAGCTCGCCGTGGGTGTTGTCGCAGATGACCTTGACGAAGCCGGTCGGGTGGCCGAGGCCGTGCGCCTTGCCGTTGGCGGTGAAGGGGAACTTGGCGACCTTGACGTCGTAGCCCAGGTCGCGGGCCTGCGCCTCGGTGTAGCCGAAGCTCGCGATCTGCGGCTGGCAGTAGGTGGCGCGCGGGATCATCGCGAAGTCCACCTCCATGGTCTCCGCGTCGCCGATGGTCTCGGCGGCGATGACGGCCATCGCCTCGGCGGCGTGCGCGAGCATCAGCTTGGCGGTGACGTCGCCGATGGCGAAGATGTGCGGGACGTTGGTCCGGCCGCGGCCGTCGACCGCGATCGCGCCGCGCTCGGTCAGCTCGACCCCGGTGTTCTCCAGGCCGTAGCCGTGCACGCGCGGGGCGAAGCCGATCGCCTGGAGCACCTTGTCGGCCTCCAGCACCTGCTGCTGACCGTCCTTGGCGGTGACGGTGACCTTGACCTTGGCGGCCGGGTCCTTGTCGTCGATCGAGTCGACCCGGGTGGAGGTCAGCACCTGGATGCCGAGCTTGCGGTACTGCTTGGCCAGCTCGGCGGAGACCTCGGCGTCCTCCAGCGGCACCATCCGGTCGAGGAACTCGACGATGGTGACCTGCACGCCGTAGTTGTGCAGCACGTAGGCGAACTCGACGCCGATCGCGCCGGCGCCGGCGATGATGATGCTGCCGGGGAGGTCCTCGGTGAGGATCTGCTCCTCGTAGGTGACCACGCGCTCGCTCAGGCTGGTGCCGGGCAGCAGCCGGGTGGTGGCACCGGCGGCGATGATGCAGTGGTCGAAGGTGACGACCTCGAAGCCGCCGCCGTTCAGTGCCACCTGGAGGGTGTGGTCGTCCACGAAGGTGCCGCGGCCGTCGTACTCGGTGATGCCGTTCTTCTTCATCAGGTAGTGGACGCCCTTGACGCGGCCGTCGGCGACGGTGCGGCTGCGCTTGAACGCCTCGCTGTAGTCGAAGGTGACCTGGCCCTCGACCTTGATGCCGAAGGTCTTGGCCTCCTTGGTGACGATGTGCGCGAGTTCCGCGTTGCGCAGCAGGGCCTTGGAGGGGATGCAGCCGACGTTCAGGCAGACCCCGCCCCAGTACTTCGACTCGACGACGGCGACCTTGAGACCGAGCTGGGCGGAGCGGACGGCCGCGGTGTAGCCGCCGGGGCCTGCGCCGAGGACGACGACGTCGTAGTGCGTGCTGCTCATGGTGCTGACTCCTCCGAGGGTGTCACGGTGTCGTGATCTCGGTGCCATGGTGTCAGGCCACCGCCCCGCGCACCCATCGGACCCCCGCCGTCGCACGCCCGACCGGGTTGCCGGCCCGGCCCCCGTCCGCCGTGCGGGGCGGGGTGGCCGGGCCGGGCCTGGTCAGCCCTCGGCGCCGTGGGCGTGGCCCTCGTGCAGGCTGCCGCCCTCGGTGCGCTGCGGCGCGACGGGGGCGCTCAGCGAGGAGAGGTCCCAGGCGTAGGTGCCCACCGAGTCCGCGATGACGTCGATGTTGACGTCGAAGGCGGTCATGTCCACGTTGCGGATGTCGTCGCAGGCCTTGTGGTAGCAGGGGTCGAAGGCGAGGCCGGCGGTCCCGCCGTAGGTGGCGGCCTGGGCGGCGGTCTTGATCACCTCGGCGCCGGTGTCGGTGCCGCCGGCCGGGATGCCCGCGTCGATGAACGGACCGTAGTCGGAGCGGCCGGTGAAGTCGGTGCCCTCGTGCGGCAGGCCGCGGCGGTCCAGGTAGTCGGTGATGTGCCGTTCCAGCTGCGCGGAGCCCTCCGGGCCGGGGCCGGAGCCGATGTGGTCGGAGTCGTCGCCGTCGTAGACGAACTGCGCGGAGTTGGGTGAGGCGATCATGTCGAAGTTCAGGTAGAGCTTGATCTTCTTCCGCTCGGCCTCGGAGAGCGACTTCACGTAGGCCGCGGAGCCGCGCAGGCCGAACTCCTCGGCGGACCACCAGGCGAACCGGACCTTGTTCTTCACCGGCCGGTTGCCGAGGTTCCTGGCGACCTCCAGGATGCCGGCCGAGCCGGAGCCGTTGTCGTTGATGCCGGGGCCGGCCAGCACCGAGTCGAGGTGCGAGCCGATCACCACGGTGTTGGCGGGGTCGCCGCCGCGGGTCTCGGCGATGACGTTCCAGGTCGTCCGCTTCTCCATGTGGGTGCGGATGTCCAGGGTGACGGTGACCGGGCCGGCCGCCGCCTTGTCGGCCAGCGCCTGTCCGGCGGCCTGGGAGATGCCGCCGGTCGGGATCCGCCCGAGGTCGGGCTCGCCGAGGGTGCCGTTGAGGTCCCCCTCGACGTTGTTGTAGATCACCGCGCCGAGGGCGCCCGCGTCCGCCGCCGCGGCCTGCTTGACCGCGAAGCCGCAGCCGCCGCGCCGGATCAGCGCGATCCGGCCGGTGACCGCGCCGGAGGCGTAGTCGGCGGCCTCGCAGCCGGTGGTGGCGTCCACCGGGACGACCGCGAGCGCGGCGGTCAGGCCGTTCTCCGGGCCGCCGACCGAGTAGGTCATCGCCTTGATCGCGATGTCCTCGGCCTGCGGGGAGACCACCGAGAGCCGCTCGGAGAGCTCCTGGAAGAACGTGTACTCGAACTCCTGCTTGGACACCTTGAGCCCGGCCCGGCGGGCCTGCTCGTACACGTAGCGGGCCGACTGCTCGTGGCCGGCCGAGCCGGCCACCCGGTTGCCGCCGTTGCGGCGGGCGATCCGCTGGAACGCCTCCAGGGTGTCGTGGGCGCCGTCCGCGGTGCTCGCCTGCGCCAAACGGGTGGCGAGCTTCGCCCCCTTGCGGGCCGGGTCCGGGTCGGCGACGGCGCTGCCGGTGCCGACCAGCAGCAGCGGGGTCACCAGCGCCGCCACCGCCAGCGCGGCGCCCGCCGTCCGGCGGGTGGGGGTGGTGCGGGCGCGGCGGGTGGCGGCCGGGCGGCCGGTCCGAGCGTTCAAGGCTTGTCCTTCCGACGGTCCGTGGGACTCCCGATTTGACATGTTCCTCGACGCCTTGCCAACCCCGGCGCACAAGCTGACCGGATGCGGACACCCCGGTGTGCGGCGATGCTGGGAGAGGTGGGGCCGTCTCATCCGGGAGTGTGACCACATGTCCATGTTCGACAAGCTCAAGAGCATGCTCAAGGGCCATGAGGGCCAGGCCGAGAAGGGCGTCGACAAGGCCGGCGACATGGTCGACGAACGTACGCAGGGCAAGTACAGCAGCCAGGTCGACACGGGCCAGGAGAAGCTCAAGGACCAGCTGCGCGACGACCGTCCGCCGCAGTAGCCCCGCTCCGGCACCCGTCCCTCACCCAGGGCCGTCCCCCAGTCTCCGGCCCGCCGCCCCGGTTCGTGTGCGCGCTTCCCAGCACGCACACGGGCCGGGGCTCTATTTTCAGACTTTACATACTCATTACTATTAGTCCGGTTGCGCGTTCGCGTGTCACACGCGGTCAGGCGCCGGCGTCCCCTGCTCCGGCGCGCCCGCGCCACGCGCAGCCTCCTGGGAGCCCCCCTGACGAGAGGACAGCCGCCATGTCGATCGCCCGTGTCCGGACCACTCCGCTTCCCGGTGTCGGGGTCCAGTACGACCTCACCACCCGAGAACAGCGGCACCTGTCCGTGATCGCCCACCGGGACGGCTCACGCAGTCTCAACGTCTACCGCTCGGACGACCCCGACGCCTGCGCCCAGGCCTTCCGGCTGACCGCCGAGGAGTCCGAGGCCCTGGTCGACGCCCTGACCCCGGCTCACCACAACCCGGCCATGCTGCACACCACCGACCTCGGCCTGGTCGCCGAGCGGCTCCCGGTCGACGGCGCCTCGTACTGGAACGGGCGGCTGCTCGGCGAGACCCGGATGCGCACCGAGACCGGCGCCTCGATCGTGGCCGTGCTGCGGCGCACCGGCGCCGTCCCCTCCCCCACGCCGGACTTCCGGCTGGCGGGCGGCGACACGCTGATCGTGATCGGCACCCGCGAGGGTGTGGACGCGGCGGCGGCGATCCTGGAGCGGGGGTGATCGGGGGGTGCACACCGCGACCGTCTTCATCGAGCTCGGCTCGGTCATCCTCGTCCTCGGACTGCTCGGCCGGATCGCCGGCCGCTACGGCTTCTCGCCGATCCCGCTCTACCTGCTCGGCGGGCTCGCCTTCGGCACCGGCGGACTGCTGCCGCTGAGCGCCAGCGAGGAGTTCGTGGCGACCGGCGCCGAGATCGGCGTCGTCCTGCTGCTGCTGATGCTGGGTCTGGAGTACACCGCCGCCGACCTGGTCACCAACCTCAAGGCCCAGTACCCGGCCGGCGCGGTCGACTTCCTGCTCAACGCGACACCGGGCGCGGTCGCCGCGCTGCTGCTCGGCTGGGGCCCGGTGGCCGCCGTGGTGCTGGCCGGCGTCACCTGGATCTCGTCCTCGGGCGTCATCGCCAAGGTGCTCGGCGACCTCGGCCGGCTCGGCAACCGGGAGACCCCGGTGATCCTCAGCATCCTGGTGCTGGAGGACCTCGCGATGGCCGTCTACCTGCCGATCCTGACGGCCCTGCTGGCCGGCGCCGGACTGCTCGCGGGCTCGGTCACGCTGGCCATCGCGCTGGCCACCGCGGGCGCGGTGCTCTTCATCGCGCTCCGCTACGGCCGGCTGATCTCGCGGTTCGTCTCCCACGACGACCCGGAGAAGCTGCTGCTGGTGGTGCTCGGGCTGACCCTGCTGGTCGCGGGCATCGCCCAGCAGCTCCAGGTGTCAGCGGCGGTCGGCGCGTTCCTGGTCGGCATCGCGCTCTCCGGCGAGGCCGCCGAAGGCGCGCACACCCTGCTCAGCCCGCTGCGGGACCTCTTCGCGGCGGTGTTCTTCGTCTTCTTCGGCCTCAGCACCGATCCGACCAGCATCCCGCCGGTGCTGCTCCCGGCCCTGCTGCTGGCCGTGGTCACCGCACTCACCAAGATCGCGACCGGCTACTGGGCGGCCCGCCGCGCCGGGATCGCCGCCCGCGGCCGCTGGCGGGCCGGCGGGGCCCTGGTGTCGCGCGGCGAGTTCTCGATCGTCATCGCCGGGCTCGCCGTCACCGCCGGGATCGAGCCGGGCCTCGGCCCGCTGGCCACGGCGTACGTCCTGATCCTGGTGGTCACCGGCCCGCTGGCCGCCCGCTACACCCAGCCCGCGGTGGAGCGCCTGGGCACCGTGCTGGCGCGGCGCCGCCGCCCCTGGACGCCGGAGGCCCGCATCCCCGCGCAAGGCACGGGCACGGGCACGTCGGCGGACGGCGCGGAGCCGGTGGAGGAACCGCTGGACGAGGGGTCCGGTCAGCCGCTCGACGGCCTGTCGCGCTGACCCGCTCCTGAGCGGCGCACCCTCGCGCCGACTCGGCAACCTGCCCCGGGGCGGGTCACCTCAGGTGGTCCGCCCAGGGGCTCTTTCCGTTCCCGGTGCCCTCGCCGACCGGTTACGGCAGCTGCTGCGACTGTGGCTGCGGCTGCTGCGGCTGCGGCCCGTCGACGCCGACCGTTGGGGCGCCACCGCCACCGCCACTACTGCCGCTGCCGCAGTGCTCGCAGGGACCGGGGCCGGACCGCTCGCGCAGCCGCCCGCACTCGTCGCACACCCGCTCCAGCCAGCAGGCCGGTTCGCCGCCCTCGTCCATGCAGCGATTGTGCCCGCCGAGCGGCCCCGGGCGCGAGTAGAGCGAGCAGAGCGAGTAGACAGTGTCTACTCGATCTTGATAGACACTCCCCATGACCGAACAGGACAACGCCACCGGCCTGCGCGCCCGCCTGGTCGCGGCCGGAGTCGAGCTGCTCGCCCTGGAGGGCGTGCACGCGCTCACCCTGCGCGAGATCGCCCGCCAGGCCGGGGTCTCGCACGGCGCCCCGCGCCGCCACTTCGCCACCCACGCCGAACTGCTCGCGGCCATCGCCCGGCACGGCTTCGGCGAGCTGGCCGCCGCGCTGGGACTCGACGGACGAGACACCGGCGGGACCTCCGCCGTCCGGGAACCCGCCGAGGCCCGCGACCGGCTCGAACGGCTGGCCCGCGGCTACCTCGCCTTCGCGGCCGACCGGCCGGGCATGTTCGAGCTGATGTTCCGCCACGACGTCCTGGAGGGCAGCGGAGCCGAGCTGCGCAGCACCTCGCTCCCGCTGTTCGACGCCCTGGCCGGCCTGGTCGCGGTGGTCCGCCCGCCCGCCGGCGAGGGTTCCCCCTCCCCGACCACGGTCGCGGCGGCGCTCTGGGCCAACCTGCACGGCCTCGCCCAGCTCCGCGCCTGGGGCAGCCTCGGCCTCGCCACCGGGACGGACGCCCTCGACCCCGTCCTGCGCGCCACCCTCGACGCCCACCTCGGCCCGGCTCCCCGGTGAACCCGGTGGGCACCCGGCGCCTCACCCTGACCGGCAGCGTCCTCGGCGCAGCGATCGTCGCCCTCGACGGGACCGTGCTCACCGTCGCCCAGCCGAGCCTCCGGCGCGACCTGCACGCCTCGCTCGCCGCCGTGCAGTGGACCAGCACCGCCTACCTGGTCACGGTGGCCGCCCTGCTGGTCTTCGCCGGGCGGCTGGGCGACCGCTACGGCCACCGCCGGGTCTTCACGGTCGGCATGCTCGGCTTCGGCGCCGCCTCGGCCGGGATCGGGCTCGCCCCCGGCATCGGCTGGGTGATCGGTCTGCGGGTCCTCCAGGGCGCCGCCGGCGCGCTGCTCCAGCCCGCCACCCTCGGGCTGCTGCGCGCCGCGTACCCGGCGGACCTGCTCGGGCGGGCGATCGCGCTGCGCACCAGCGCGATCGGGCTCTCGGCCGCCGCCGGCCCGGTGGTGGGCGGCGCGCTGACCGCGCAGTGGGGCTGGCGGTCGGTCTTCCTGCTGACCGTCGTACCGGCCGCGGTCGCCGGGGTGGCCGCGCTGCTGGTCCGGCTGCCCGAGCCCGCCGCCGAAGGCCGCGCCGGCGGCCTGGACGTGCCGGGTGCCGCGCTGCTCGGCGGCGCGCTGGCCTGCCTGGTGTTCACCCTGGTCGGCCTTCCGGGGCACGGCGCGACGGCAGGCGGCCTGTTCGGGCTCGCCGCCACGGCCGCGCTCGGTGCCGCCTTCGTGCGGCACGAGCGGCGGGCCCGCCACCCGCTGCTTCCGCCCGCCGTTCTGAAGGCCCCGGCGGTGGCCCCCGCGCTGGGCGTACTGCTCGCCGCCTCGGCGGCGCTCTTCGGCACGCTCTTCCTCGCCACCTACTTCCTCCAGGACGTGCTCGCCCTCGACCCGCTCGCCAGTGCGCTCCGGTCGTTGCCGCTGGCGGTGGCGATGGTGGTCGCCGCACCCGCCTCCGCGGCACTGACCCGCCGTCACGGCCCGCGCCGGACGGTCGTCGCGGGGATGTGCTCGATCACGCTCGGCGCCCTCGCGGTCGCGGCCCTCCGACCGGGCACCCCGGCGCTCGTGGTCGGCACGGCCTTCCTGCTGCTGGGCGCCGGCTTCGGGGCGGTGATGGCCACGGCGACCGCCGCACTCGTCCGCGCCGTCCCGGTGGGTGAAGCGGGCGTGGCGGGCGGACTGCAGCAGACGGCGATGAACATCGGGCCCGCGCTCGGCGTGGCCGTCGCCGCCACGGTGACCGCCGACCACCCCCTGGTCGACGGCCTCCCGCCCGCCCTCGCCGCCCTGGCGGCGACCGCCGCCGCCGGCGCACTGCTCGCCACCCGCCTCCCGGCGGCGCGCACGGCGTGACCCGCCGCCTCCTCGGGCCGGGCCCGTTCGGCGGCGGGTCGTGCCCCGGCTACGGCGCCGGGACGGGGCTCACGGGTGCGACGGCGTCCGCGTTCACCGGAGTCCAGCCGGCGTCCGTGCCGAAGGCCGCCCAGTTGGGGTCGATGCCGTCGGCGGACCACTGCCCGTCGGCACCCAGGGCGGACCAGCCGGCGTCCGCGCCGTCCGCGGTCGGCCACTGCGCCTGCGCACCCAGGGCGGACCAGTCGCCGTCGGCGCCGAGGGCGGGCCAGGTGACGGCGGGGTCGGCGGCCGGCAAGGTCACGGCGGGGTCGGCCGCGGCGACGTCGGCGCCGGTCAGGAACAGGACCGTGGCGGCCGCACCGGCCACGCAGAGCAGTCGTCTCATGAGAACCTCCTCGATGGGGTTGGGGCTCCGCCAACAGTTCCCGTGCGATCCATCCGGGTAACCAGCCATTCGCATGAACACGTCATGCTCTGCGCCATCCGGCTCGCCGCAGGCCGTGACCGCGGCGGCAGCCGAGAAGTGCCCGGCGCACGCCGGGCGAACGGCCGCCGGCGGCGCTCCCGACGACCCCGGCGGTCGGCCCGGGGCGGGGAGGCAGGAGGCGGAGCAGGGCGAGCTGGGCGACGGCGCCGATGGTCGTTCCGGCCCAGAGGCCGTGGACGCCGAGCGGGGCCGACAGGGCGGCGCCGGAGGCGAGTTGGGCGGCGAGGCCGAGCAGCACGGCCAGCATCGACGGCCGCCCGGCGCCGGCCCCCTGGTGGACGCCGCCGAGGGCCACCACCAGCGCGTAGGGCAGCAGGTGGAGGCCGGCCATCCGCAGGAAGCCGACCGCCTGGCCGGCCACCGCCGGGTCGTCGGTGAACACCGCCGCGACCGGGACCGCGGCCGCTGCGCAGAGGACGGCGGAGCAGGCCCCGAGCGTGGCGGCCAGCCTGGCGGTGTCGCGCCCCAGGGTGCGCACGGCCGCGGCAGAGCCGGCCCCGGTCAGCCGGGCGGCCTCGATGGCGGCGGCCTGCCGGACGGCGTAGAAGGCCATGGTGACGACCAGCAGGACGCGGTAGCCGACCCCGTACCCCGCCACCGCGGACACGCCGAAGGAGGAGACCAGCGCGAGCTGCGCCGCGCCGACGCCCATCCGCGCGGTGAAGTCCAGGCCGAACGACGCACCGGTGGCGGTGATCGCACAGGCCTCGGGCAGCAGCCCGCCCGCGGGCGGCGGCAGCCTACGGCGGCGCCGGAGCAGCACGGTGACCGCGAACGCGGCGGCCCGGGAGGCGGTCAGCGCGAGCGCGGCACCCGTCACGCCGAGCGCGGGGAACGGACCGGGACCCAGGATCAGCAACGGGTCCAGGACGAGCAGCAGGGCGCTGGAGAGCAGCGCCGTCCGCATCGGCGTCCGGGTGTCGCCGGCGCCCTTGAAAAGCCCGTCGGCGACGCGCTGCCCGAAGAACAGCGCGAAGGCCGGGAAGGCGACGGCGAACCAGTCGGCGGCGAGCGCGGCGGCCTCACCGTCCAGGAAGGCGTCGGCGATCCGCTCCCGGAGCAGGAAGCCGGGGACGGAGAGGGCGAGGCTGCCCAGCGCGCAGAGCCGCCAGGCGGCGCGGGCCACCCGTCCGGCCGCGGCCCGGTCACCGGCGCCGTGGGCCCGGGCGAGTCGCACGGTCGCCCCCGAGGCGACCACCAGGGCCGGACCGAGCAGCAGGTTCTCCACGGTGCCGGCCAGGGTGACGGCGGCAACGGCAGGCCCGCCGAGCCCGGCGACCCAGTAGGTGCCGACCACCGAGGCGACGACGCCCGACAGCAGTTCCGCGTAGACCGGTCCCGCCAGTGCGACGAGCCGTGGCAGGTGCCCCCGCATGCTTCCTCCCCCGTCGTCCCCGCAATTCCCGTTCATCCCGCCTCGAATAGAGATACATCGAATCGAGGCACATCGACAAGAGGTAGCATGGCATCGCACGAGGGCGCGCGGCCCCGAGGGGCGCGCACGCCGGTTCGGACGGAACGCCACGACGACGGAAAGGCCTCGACCGTGCTGACGCTCGCGATCCTCGGCTTCCTGTACGACCGACCGCTGCACGGCTACCAGCTGAAGACCCTGATCACCGGCCTGACCGGCCATGTCCGGCCGGTCAGCGACGGCGCGCTCTACCCCGCCATCGCCCGCCTGGAGAAGGCCGGTCTGCTCCACCGGCGCAGCGAGCCGGGCAGCGGGGCCGTCCCCCGGCAGGTGCTGGAGCTGACTCCCGAGGGGCGGACCGAACTGGAGCGACGGCTGGCGGACCCGGAGGAGGTCGAGATCTCCGACCAGATCCGCTTCTTCACCGTCGCGGCCTTCCTGGACCGCTTGGACGACCCGGCCCGGCAGGTGGCCGTGCTGCGGCGGCGGCTCGCCTTCCTGGAGGCGCCGAGCAGCTTCTTCTACGACGCCGAGGGGCGGCCGGTCACCGCCGAGCGGGAGCCGAACCCGTTCCGGCGCGGCATGCTGCTGGTCGCCCGCGCCTCCGGGGCGGCCGAGCGGGCCTGGCTGGCGGAGACCATCGCCGAACTGGAGCACGCACCGCCGAACGCCTGAACGGCGGCCGGACGCTCCGGTCCGGAGCGGTCCCGCAGGGCTGCGGCGTGACTATGATGAGCCGCCACACACCACGGCCGACCCGTCCGGTACCACGGCACCGCCGCGCGTGACCAGGGCGCGGGCCCGCTCCGCGCCCGCTCCGTCCCGTCCCGAGGGAGACCGCCGTGCCCAGTGCCGAGACCGCCGCCTCCGGTCAGTCCGCCGTTGCCCCCTCCGCCGGCGCGCAGTCCGCCGCCGAACCGGGCGCTCCCCGTCCGGCCGCGCACCCGGATTCCATTCCCGGCTGGTTCTTCCGGCTCGACCAGGAGGCCTTCCGGCATCTGCTCTCCGCCCAGACCGAGGCCGGGCTCACCGGCGACATCCTCGAACTCGGCAGCTACCTGGGGCGCAGCGCCGTCCTGCTCGGCGAGCACCTGGGGCCGGGCGAGCGGCTGACGGTCTGCGACCTGTTCGACTCCGCGGCGGGCGACGCCGACAACGACGCCGAGATGTCGATGTCCTACCGGTCCTCGCTGACCAGGCGCGGGTTCGAGGCCAACTACCTGGCGTTCCACCCGGAACTGCCGACGATCGTGCAGGCGCCGACCTCGGTGCTGGCGGACGGTCGCATCCCGGACGGCAGCTGCCGCTTCGTGCACGTCGACGCCTCGCACCTCTACGAGCACGTGGCCGGGGACATCGAGGTGGCCCGCAGGGCGCTGGCCGAGGACGGGCTGGTGGCGCTGGACGACTACCGCTCGGAGCACACCCCGGGCGTGTCGGCGGCGGTCTGGCAGGCGGTGTTCACCGCCGGGCTGCGGCCGGTGCTCCTGACGCCGATGAAGTTCTACGGGACCTGGGGCGATCCGGAGCCGGTCCGGGAGGTCCTGCTGGCCCGGGACTGGCGGGCCGAGGGGTTCACCGTGGACGAGGACGCCATCGCGGGACGGCGGGTGCTGCGGCTGAACAACGCCGCGCGGCCGGCCGCACCGAACTCGGGCCCGCGCCGGCTGCTGCTGGACCTCCTGCCGCCGGCGGCCACCCGCGCGGTCCGGCGGGGGCTGCGGACGCTCCGGGAGCGGCGGCTCGGGGCGGGCGGCCCGGGCCGGTAGCCTTCGGCGGTGCACCGATCGACCACCGCCCCCGGGCGCCGCTGCGCCCGCGCCCGCCGGTGAGCGCCTTCGTCCCGCCCGAGCCGCCCGGTTTCGCCGCCGCCTCGCCGCGGGAGCGGGCGGCCCGGACCGTCACCGAGGTGCTGGCGCCCGTCCCGCTGGTGAGCGCCCTGCTGGTGATCGCCCTGCTGGTGATCGCCCTGCTGCTGCTCGTCGGCGCGCACGCGGCGGACGGCTGGAGCGGGGCCGGGTGGGGGCTCCTGGCGGCGCTGTTCTGCGGGGTGGTGCCGCTCGGCGTCATCGCGCTCGGGGTGCGGCGCGGCGCGCTCACCGGCAAGCACGTCCGGGAGCGCCGTCAACGCGTGCTCCCGACGGGGGCGCGCCTGCTCTCGGTGGTCACCGGCGTGGCGCTGCCGTACCTGCTGGGCGCCCCGGCGGAGGTGGGGGCGCTGATGGTGGCGATGCCGGTCGGGCTGGTCGCGGCGCCGGCGGTGACGGTGTGGTGGGTGTGGTGGCAGATCTCGGTGCACAACGCGGTGGCCGGGGGGACGGCGACGGTCCTGCTGCTGGCGCTCGGTCCGGCGTCGCCGGCACCGGTGCCCGCGACGGCTTCGCTCCCGGTGGCTGCGGGCTGGTCGCGGCCGGTGCTCAGGGCGCACGCACCGGCCCAGGTGGTGGCCGGGACGGCGCTCGGCGGCGCCTGCGCGCTGGTGTTCACCCTGTTGCGCTGATCCCGGTGCACGCCCGCCCCCCGGCGGGCGGGCGCACCGCCGGTAGGGTCGGCCGGTCCGGCCGTCGACCCGGCGGGCGGACCGATCCCGCACCGTGGAGGGCGCCGTGGAACCGCGACTGCCGGAGCTGCCCGAACCGCCCGGCCCGGCCGATGGGGCGCACCCGCCGGAGGGCCCGTACCTGACGGAGGGCCCGCACCCGCCGGAGGGCCCGTACCTGGCGGCCGACGAGGAGCTGGCCGAGGCGCTGCTGGCGCTCGCGGTGCCGTTCGAGGAGGTCAACGGCCTGCTGGCGGCCCGCACCCGGCTGGCCCGGGACGCCGGCCTGAGGGCGCTGTTCGAGGAGACGCTGCGGGCCCAGGCGGCGGCCGTGGGGACGCTCGGGGAGCCGTCCGGGCTCGACCGGGACTGGCCGGCGGGCGTCGCGGACGGCGCGGACGGCACGGGGCTCGCCACGCTGCTCCTCGTCGCCCTGGCCCCGTACGCCCGGGCCCACCACCGCGCGCTGGGCGTCCCGCCGGAGGTGACCCGCTCGACGCTGGCCGACCTCGGCCGGCAGCTCGCGGTGAGCCGGTGGCGCGGCCGCGCCGGGCTGGGCAATCCGCGCTGGCTGACGCTGCACTTCCGGGGCGAACTGTTCCAGCTGGGCCGGCTGCAGTTCCAGCGGCGGCGGCTGACCGGGGCGGACGCCGCGGCGGCGCGGGCGGCGGGGATCGACGAGTGGAGCCTCCAGCTGCACATCCCGGACCACTGCGGCCCGCTCTCCCCCGGGGCGTGCGACCGCGCGCTGGACCGGGCCCGGGCGTTCTTCCCCCGGCACTTCCCCGACGAGCGGTACCGGAGCGCGTGCGTCTTCTCCTGGCTGCTGGACCCCCAGCTCGCCCACTACCTGCCGGAGGGGTCGAACATCATGCGCTTCCAGCGGCGGTTCGCCCCGCTGGTGCGGCCGGACGGACCGGCTGCGCCCGAGGACACCAATCCGCTGCGGTACGTCTTCGGCGACCTCCGGCGGCCGCTGGAGTCGCTCCCCCGGGACACCGTCGTCCAGCGCGCCCTGGTCGACCACTTGCGGGCGGGCGGGCACTGGTACGTGCGGGGCGGCTGGATCGCGCTCTGAAGGCCGTTTCCCGGCATGACAGTGAATTCATCGGAATTATCTGACGAGTATGACCGCATTCACCCCAAAGAGGGAACTTCCTTTAAAGATTTGCCCACGGAACATTAAAGCCCGCATAGTGATGGCGTCTCAGTTGGCCCTCGGAATGGCCAATTTATGGCAAAGGACCGTGCATGTCCCGCACGGGTCCCTGGCAGACGAGGAGATGGCGTTGCGTCACGAGAACCTTCACGACGGCTACGGGCAGCGGCTGCGGGAGCGGATCGCCGCCCCGGGGACGGCCCCGCTCATCGGTGTCTACGACATGTACTCCGCCTCCATCGCGGCCGCGCACTACGACGGCATGTTCGTCTCCGGCTTCGGCTTCGCGGCCTCCTACTACGGCCTGCCCGACATCGGCTTCATCGCCTGGCCGGACATGGTCGCCTTCGTCGAACGGCTGCGCGGCGCCTTCCCCCGGCACCACCTGCTGGTCGACATCGACGACGGCTACGTCGATCCCGAGGTGGCCTGCCACGTGGTGCGGCGGTTGGAGCGGATCGGCGCCTCGGGCGTCATCCTTGAGGACCAGAAGCGGCCGCGCCGCTGCGGCCACGCCGACGGCAAGCAGGTGCTGCCCCTCGACGAGTACCTGGAGAAGCTGCACCAGGTCCTGGCCGCCCGCACCGACCTCGTCGTGGTGGCCCGCACGGACGCCACCGAGGAGGCCGACATCCTGCGCCGGGCCGAGGCGCTCGCCGCCACCGACGCGGACGTGGTGCTGGTCGACGGTGTGCGCAGCGAGGAGTGGATCCGCCGGATCCGCCGGGTGGTGGGCGACAAGCCGCTGCTGTTCAACCAGATCGCCGGCGGCAAGTCGCCCCGGCTGTCGCTCTCCGAGCTGACCGCACTCGGGGTGGACGTCGCCATCTACAGCACGCCGTGCCTGTTCGCGGCGCACCAGGCGATGGACGAGGCGCTCGCCGGGCTCAAGGTGGCGGACGGGCGGCTGCCGGCCTCCGCCGGTGAACGGCAGCCGGTCGGGGTGCGCGAGTCCACCGAACTGCTGGAGCGCAACATCCCGCGCCCGCAGAGCCGTGAGGAGGTGGGTGTGTGACGCTCCGGGTTCCGGGCTCGCTGCTGCGGGCCGGCGCGGTCGCGCTGGCCGCGGCCTGCGCCGTGCTCGGCTGCGCCGCCACGTCGGCGGTGGCCGCCACCGCCGGGCGCAGCCTGATCACGGTGATCGACAACTCCCACGCGGACTCGATCATCGAGATCGACCGGACGGCCGACCTGCAGATCGGAAGTGGCGCGGCCGGCAGCGACCACGACGGCTCCACCACCCTGGTGAACGGCCTGCTGGGCACCGCACCAACGCCCGAGGAGCCGGAGGAGCCCGAGGAGGGGGACGAGGAATGACGACGGCCCGTCAGCACCGGGCACCGCCGACGGCTTCGGCACCGCAGGCGGCACCATCGGCACACGCGCGGGGCCGTCCGCCGGGCGGCGTCGAGCGGCGGCGGCCGTGGTGGCGCGCGCTCGACCCGTATGTGGCGGCGTTGGCCGGAACGGTGGCACTGGCCGCGCGGCGGCCCGCCACCGGGCGGGCGGCGCGCGGCGCGGAACTGGCCTGTGACCTCGCGGTGGGGCTGCTCTTCTTCCTGTACGGCGCGCGGCTCTCCACCCGCGAGACGCTCGCCGGGCTTCGCCATCTGCGGTTGCACGGGCTGGTACTGGCCTCCACCTTCGTGCTGTTCCCGGTGCTCGGGTCGGTCGCGACGGCGCTCGCCTCCGGCCCGCTCACCGAGCAGTTGCGGACCGGGGTGCTGTTCCTCTGCCTGGTGCCGTCCACCGTGCAGTCCTCGGTGGCGCTCACCGGAGCCGCCCGGGGGAACGTGCCGGCCGCGATCTGCGCCGGCACCTACTCCAGCCTGGTGGGCCTGGTGCTGACGCCGCTGCTCGCGGCCTGGCTGCTGGGGGCCCGCGCGGCGCTGTCGGCCGACGGGCTGCTGCGGATCCTCGGCCAGCTGCTCGCGCCGTTCCTGCTGGGGCAGTTGCTGCGCCCGTGGGTCGGCGGGTTCCTGAGTCGGCACCGCAGGGTGCTGGCCCCGGTCGACCGGGGCTCGATCCTGCTGGTCGTCTATACCGCCTTCAGCGGTGCGGTGGTGCAGGGCGTCTGGTCGACCGTCACGCCGGCCGCCCTGCTCGCACTGGCCGGGATCCTGCCGGTCCTGCTCGCGGCCACCCTGCTCGCCACCCGGATCGGCGCCCGGCTGCTCGGTCTCGACCGGGCCTCCGGTATCGCGGCGGTGCTGTGCGGCTCGCAGAAGAGCCTGGCCGGCGGGCTGCCGATGGCCGCCGTCCTCTTCGGACCGCAGGCCGGGCTGGTGGTGCTGCCGCTGATGATGTACCACCAGCTCCAACTGGTGGCGGGGGCCCTGCTCGCCGGACGCTGGGCCCGGGTCGCGAGCAGCCCGACGGATGCGGCCGGGGCGGAGCCGGCGCCTCCGGCACGCGCCTCCCCCGAGGCGGCCTGACGGTCCCCCGGCGGCGCGCGGCCGGCCTCGGCCGCCGACCGCCGCCACCGACCCGGTGAATGTGCCGGGCGGCGACCGGAACGACCCAGGCGTCTTCGTCCTTCCAGCGGTGGGTGGAGCGGCCGGGTCGACGGCCAGGTCGAGGCCCCGGCGCGGTGGTCGGCCGTCGGGAGCGAGGAGCGGTGCACGCAGAAGTACTCGTGGGAGGTGAAGTCGCTGAGCACCACGGTGTCGCGCCCGGTCCAGGGGTCCGGTTCCCAGCGGCCGGGGGCCGGGGCGTGCGAGTCGATCGGGAGATGGGAGGGCGGCGGGGAGGTCGATGCTTCCGGGGCGTTGGCGGGAACGGTCCCGGGACGACGGGGGACCTCGCGCCGCGGTGGGCGGCACGAGGTCCCCCGGGAGGGGCGCCGGGTGCGGGGGTCAGCTCCGCGCGGCGGCGTCGAGGGCGCGTGCGTCGCCGGCGATCAGGCGGGCGCGGTCAGCGGGGACGCTGCGGCCGGCCTGGTTCTCGGCCCAGTGGGCGAGCGGCTGGTACTGGCCCTGGCCGAGCATCACGGTCAGGGTGGCGACGGCGTTGCGGTCGGCGCCGGAGGTGAGCACCAGCGAGGCCAGGCCGGTCGGGGTGGCCGCGACGGTGAACTCGGTGGTCGTCTCGGCGCGGCCACCGGGGCCGGTCGCCTCGGCGCGAAGGGTGTGCTTGCCGAGGGCGAGAGCGGTGGTGTCGAGGGGCGCACCGGCCGGCAGCTCCTTGCCGTCCAGGGTGAGCCTGACGGTGTCCGCGCCGCTCGCCTGCACGGCGGTCACCGGCTGCTGGGCGCGGTCCAGGGTCGCGCCGGAGGCCGGGGAGGTGATCGCCACGGTGGGTGCGGCCGGCGGGGTGGTGACGGTGCCGCCCTGGAGCCAGGCGGAGTTCCAGCCGGCCAGCTCGGCGGGGCGGTTGGTGATGATGCCGTCGACGCCGGCGGCCTCCAGGGCCTTCCAACGGGTGGCCGAGTCCACGGTCCAGACGTTGACCGCGACGCCGGCCGCGTGCAGGTCCTTCACCACGCCGAGGCGGGGCGCGAGGGCGCCGTCGGACGGGTTGTAGGCGGCCAGGCCGAGCTCCTTGGAGATGGCCACCGGGTCGGCGTCGAGGCTGCCGCGCAGCAGGCCGAGCGGCAGCTCGGGAGCCAGCTCACGGGTGAGGCGCAGGGCGTCGACCTCGAAGCTCTGCACGAAGACGCGACCGGTCATGCCGTGGTCGCGGATCTCCTTGACGATCCGGGCGACCTCGTCGCGGCTGTGCTTGCCCTTGATCTCCAGCAGGAGGTTGCCGCCGCGGGTGCGCAGGTCCTCCAGCTGGGCGGCCAGGCTCGGCACCCGGGCGCCCGCGTAGGTCGGGCCGAACCAGGAGCCGGCGTCCAGGGCGTCCAGCTGGGCGGCGGTCAGGTCGCGGATGCGGCCCTTGCCGTTGGTGGTGCGGTCCACGGTGTCGTCGTGCAGCACGTAGGGGACGCCGTCCTTGCTGGGCTGGACGTCGTTCTCGATCCACTCGGCGCCGCCGCGGCGGGCGATCTCGTCCGCGTCCAGGGTGTTCTCCGGGGCGGCGGAGGAGGCGCCGCGGTGGGCGAACACGGTGAGCGGCGAGCCGGCCGGGCGCAGCCAGCCGCCGGGGGCGAGCGCGGTCACCTTGAGGTCGTCGAAGGAGACCTTCGAGCCGTTGACCACCAGGGCCTGGCCGCCGTCGGCGCTGCGGGCGACCTGGGTCGTGCGCAGCACCTCCTTGCCGTCGAACATCCAGCGGGCGGTGGTGCCGTGCACCTCGACGGCGACCCGTACGTCGCGGCCGGTGCCGGCGGCGGTCGGGGCGGAGCCGGTGTTGGTGACGTTCCAGCTGTTGGCGGGGGTGCGCTGGGCGAACTCCAGCCCGTTGGCGGCGGTGGTGCCGGAACGCATGGTCGCGATGGACCACGGGGTGGCGCCACTGGCCGGGACGTCCAGGCCGAGGGCGGTCCAGCGGGCGGCGTCCTGGACGCTCTCGAAGCGGGCGGTGGCCTCGATCCGGAAGTCGTTCAGGTGGCGGCCGAAGGTGATCCGGCTCTGCTGGCCGGAGTTGGCGGAGGTGCCGACCAGTCGGCCGTTCTCGACCTTCCAGTCACCCTCGACGGCGCTCCAGCCGGTGGGGAGGGCGGAACCGGAGAAGTGCTCGTCGACGACGACCTCGCCGGCGGCCGGGGCCCCGGCCGCCGCAACGGGGGCGGTGGGCGCGGCAAGCGCCGCGTCGCCGGGGGCGGCGGGCTCGGCGGAGGCGGCACTCGAAGCGGTCAGCGCGACGGTGGTGAGGCTCAGTGCGGAGGCGACGGCGGCGGCCAGCAGACCGGTGCGGCGTGCCCGGTGGGGGCGGTGACTCTGTGTCATGGGCGGCACGCTAGGGACGACGGCCGAACCGGAAGCCACCACTCCGAAAACCGTTCGTGACCATTGCGCGTGCGGTTCGTGGTGATGGCGGATTCCTTGCGACGGATGGCCGGTTCGCTTCCGTACGGTGCCCGCCGGCAGGCCCCGGGGAGGTCGCACGGCAAAGCACCCCACGGACCTGCGGCGTTGCGCTCCGTGCAATCCGGAGGACGCCACACCTGGCCCGCACCTGGCCCGCTCGCGCCGCACCGCGCGCCGGGGATCGGCCCGCCCGTGCCCGCCCCCGGCGGTGGCACGCGCTCCGCCGGTCGGCGGATGGCCCCCGGGGCGCGACGGCCCGTCAATGAGGAGGCGTAGGGGGTCGAGCGACTCCGGCCTACCGGGCGCCCGCCGGGCGCCTGTGGCAAGGATGCGCCGAACGCGTCAACCTGAAGGGGGACAGGATGGGGCAGCACCCCGGCGAAGCGCCTCGGGGCGCACCGGAGTTCGGATCGGAGCTGCGGCGGCTGCGGCAGGCGCGCGGGCTCTCGCTCACCGCGCTGTCACGACTGGTCCACTACAGCAAGGGGTACCTCAGCAAGATCGAGAACGGCACCAAACCGGCCACCCCCGACCTCGCCCAGCGGTGCGACGACCTGCTGCGCGCCGAGGGGGCGCTGCGGCGACTGCTCGACCCGGTGGGCGGCGAACGGCCGGAGCCGCCCGGCGAGGACGACGCACCGTGCCCGTACCCGGGGTCGGAGGCCTTCGGTCCGCACCAGGCCCGCTGGTTCGCCGGCCGGGACGGCGCGACCGCCGCGCTGCTGGAGCGGCTGGCCGAGCGGGCCGGGCGCGGACCCCTGGCGCTCGTCGGACCGTCCGGGGCGGGGAAGTCCTCGCTGCTGCTGGCCGGGCTGGTCCCCGCCCTGCGCGCCGGAGCGCTGCACGGGGGAACGCCGGCCTCCGGAACCCCGGCGTCCGGAGCGCCGACCTCCGGCGGCGGGCCGCCCTGGCAGGTGGCGGTGTGCACGCCGACGGTGCACCCGATGGCGGCCCTGCGCACCGCCCTGCGCGCCACCCCGGCCACGGACGCCGGACTGGCGCTGATCGTGGACCGGTTCGAGGAGACCTTCACCCTCTGCAGCGACGAGCGGCAGCGGCGCGCGTTCATCCGTACCCTCAGCGGGTTCGCCTCGGCCCGGCCGGACACCCTCGTGGTGCTCGGCCTCCGGGCGGACTTCCGCGAACGCTGCCTCGACCACCCCGAGCTCGTCCCGGTGATCGGCCACGGTCTGTTCGCCCTCGGCCCGATGACCGCCGCCGAGCTGCGCGAGGCCGTCACCCGCCCGGCGGCCGAGGCCGGACTGCGGCTGGAGCCGGGGCTGGTCGAACTGCTGCTGCGCGACCTCGGCGCCCCCGACGGCACCCGGGACGGCAGCGACGCCCCCGACGTCGACAACGGCCCGGGCGGCGCCCCGGGAGTGCTCCCGCTGCTCGCGCACGCGCTGCTGGCCACCTGGCAGCAGCGCACCGACCGCACCCTGACCGTCGACGGCTACCTGCGCACCGGCGGCGTCCACGGCGCGGTCGCGGCGAGCGCCGAGCGCGTCTACGCCGGACTCGGCCCCGAGGAGCGAGAGCAGGCCCGGCTGCTGCTGCTCCGTCTGGTGCGGGTCGGCCCGGAGGGCGTGGAACGCCACCGGCCGGTCCCCCGCACGGAACTCCTGGAGCCCCTGCCGGGCGCCCCGACGGAGGACGGCCGCCCCGACGCCCGTCCGGTGGTCGAGGCTCTCGTCCGGGCGGGGCTGCTGACGGTGGACCGCGACACCGTCGCGATCACCCATGAAGCCCTGCTGCGGACCTGGCCCCGGCCGGGCCGCTGGGTGCACGCCGACCACGCCGGTCTGCTGATCCGCCGCCGAGTCGCCGAGGCAGCCGCCGAGTGGGAACGGGAGGGACGCGACCCGGCCGGCCTCTATCGCGGGAGCAGGCTCGCCGCCGCCTGGCAGTGGGCCCGGGACCCGGTCCGCCCGGCCGACCTGACCGGCCCGCAGGACGCCTTCCTGCGGGCCGGACGGGCCCAGGAGGAGCACCGCCGGCGCACCGCCCGACGGCGGGCCCGCCGCGAACGCCGGCTGTTCGCCACCCTGGCCGGGCTGCTCGTGGTCGCGCTCAGCGTCGCGGCGTTGGCCCACCGGCAGCGGACCGCCGCACTCGGCCAGGGCCGGACGGGGGCCTCGCGCGCGCTGGCGGCCGAGTCCGCCAGGCTCGCCGTGGGCCACCCCGAGGCCTCGATGCTCCTCGCCGACCGGGCGTTCGGCCTCGCCCCGACCCCCGAGGCCCGCGGCGCACTGCTCAGCACGCAGGCGCAGCCGTTCGCCGGGCGGCTGACCGGCCACACGGGCGCGGTGAACAGCTGCGCCATCAGCCCCGACGCCCGCCTGCTGGCGACGGCGAGCACGGACGGCACGGTCCGGCTGTGGAGCCTGCCGGACCGACGGCCGGCCGCCACCCTGACGGGGCACAACAGCCCGGTGCGCGCGGTGGCGTTCGGCCCGGACGGGCGGCTGCTCGCCTCGGCCGGCTCGGACGGCACCGTCCGGCTCTGGGACGTCGCGCAGCGCCGCCCGCCGGTCGTGCTGCGCGGCCATGTCGGCCCGGTCCGCGCGGTCGCCTTCGGCGCGGACGGGCGGACGGTGGTCTCCGGCGGCGCCGACGGGACGGTGCGCGTCTGGTCCGCCGCCGGCTGGGACGCGGCGCCCACCGCCGAGCGGGGCGGGGCGGGCAGTTCGCGAACGGACCGGGCGACGGACCGGGCCACGGAGCCCGGAACGGACCGTGGCCTCGGCCGCACCGGCGGCCACCCGAGCGCGAGGCCCCGCGCGGACTCCCGCCCGTCCCGGGCCGACCCCACGGCCGCCCCCGCCCCGGACTCCGCCGGTTCCACCATCGCGCCGGAGGAGCCACCGGCCGACCCCCGGCTGCTCATGACGCTCGACGGCCACGACGGCGAGGTCC
>NZ_JBHVER010000068.1:0-35445 GCF_042802195.1 Kitasatospora sp. NPDC057500
CGAGACAGGCCGGGAAGGGCCGGGGGCGCCGCCGTTCTCGTCGCTCCGGACGGGCTCAGTCGACCGTCCAGGTGTCGCCGCCCGCGAGCAGCGCGGCCAGGTCGCCCTCGCCGCGGTCGGCGGCGGCGGTCGCCAGCTGGTCGGCCATCAGCTCGTCGTACACCGGACGGCGGACGTCGCGCAGCACGCCGATCGGGGTGTGGTGCAGGGTGTCCGCGTCGGCGATCCGGGAGAGCGCGAACGCGGTGGACGGGCCGGCCGCGTGGGCGTCGTGGACCAGTACGGCCGACTCGTTCTGCGCGGTGACGGCGTCGACGAACAGCTCGCCGTCGGCGCCGCGGAAGACGCCCCGGGCGCGGTCCGCGCCGAAGCGGACCGGCTGCCCGTGCTCCAGCCGGATCAGCGCCTCGTCCCGGGTGCCGGCCTCCTTCAGCACCTCGAAGGCGCCGTCGTTGAAGATGTTGCAGTTCTGGTAGATCTCCACCAGCGCGGTGCCCTCGTGCTCGGCCGCCGCCCGCAGCACCGTCTGGAGGTGCCGGCGGTCGGAGTCGATGGTCCGTGCGACGAAGGTGGCCTCCGCGCCGATGGCCAGCGAGAGCGGGTTGAACGGCGCGTCCAGCGAGCCCATCGGCGTGGACTTGGTGATCTTCCCGAGCTCGCTGGTCGGCGAGTACTGGCCCTTGGTCAGGCCGTAGATGCGGTTGTTGAACAGCAGGATCTTCAGGTTCACGTTGCGGCGCAGCGCGTGGATCAGGTGGTTGCCGCCGATCGACAACGCGTCGCCGTCGCCGGTGACCACCCAGACGCTGAGGTCCCGCCGCGAGGTCGCCAGGCCGGTGGCGATCGCCGGGGCGCGGCCGTGGATCGAGTGCACCCCGTAGGTGTTCATGTAGTACGGGAACCGGGAGGAGCAGCCGATGCCGGAGACGAAGACGGTGTTCTCCCGTCTGATCCCCAGCTCCGGCATGAACGCCTGCACCGCGGCCAGGATCGCGTAGTCACCGCAGCCGGGACACCAGCGCACCTCCTGGTCGGTCTTGAACTCCTTGGCGCTCTGCGGCGAATCGGCCTTCGGCACCAGCCGCAACGAGGGGAAGCGCTCGCTCATCGGTTGTCCTCCTCGTCCAGGGTGCCGATCGCCGCCCACAGCACGTCCGCCAACTGCGCGGCCTTGAAGGGAAGTCCGCGCACCTGGTTGTAGGACTCCGCGTCCACCAGGTACTTGGCGCGCAGCAGCAGCGCCAGCTGGCCCAGGTTCATCTCGGGCACGATGACCTTGTCGTAACTGCGCAGCACCGTCCCGAGGTTCGCCGGGAAGGGGTTGAGGTTGCGCAGGTGGGCCTGGGCGATCTCGCCGCCGTCGGCCCGGACCCGGCGGACGGCGGCGGTGATCGGTCCGTACGTCGAGCCCCAGCCGAGCACCAGGACCCTGGCCTCGCCGGAGGGGTCGTCGACCTCGGTGTCGGGCACCGTGATGCCGTCCACCTTGGCCTGCCGGGTGCGGACCATGAAGTCGTGGTTGGCCGGGTCGTAGGAGATGTTGCCGGTGCCGTCCTGCTTCTCGATGCCGCCGATCCGGTGCTCCAGGCCGGGCGTGCCGGGCAGCGCCCAGGGGCGGGCCAGCGTCTGCGGGTCGCGCAGGTACGGCCAGTAGGAGCCGTCCTCGCGGTTCGGGTCGGTGGCGAAGTCCGGGTCGATCGCGGGCAGTTCGTCGACCGCCGGGATCCGCCAGGGCTCCGAGCCGTTGGCCAGGTAGCCATCCGAGAGCAGGAAGACCGGGGTGCGGTAGGTGACCGCGATGCGGGCCGCCTCCAGCGCCGCGTCGAAGCACTCGGCCGGGGTGGCCGGGGCCACGATCGGCACCGGGGCCTCGCCGTTGCGGCCGAACATCGCCTGGAGCAGGTCGGCCTGCTCGGTCTTGGTCGGCAGGCCGGTGGAGGGGCCGCCGCGCTGGATGTCCACCACCAGCAGCGGGAGTTCGAGCGAGACGGCCAGGCCGATGGTCTCGCTCTTGAGCGCCACGCCGGGGCCGGAGGTGGTGGTGACGCCGAGCGCGCCGCCGAAGGCCGCGCCGAGCGCCGCCCCGATGCCGGCGATCTCGTCCTCGGCCTGGAAGGTGCGCACGCCGAAGTTCTTGTGCCGACTGAGCTCGTGCAGGATGTCGGAGGCCGGGGTGATCGGGTAGGAGCCCAGGTAGAGCGGCAGGCCGGAGCGGCGGGCGGCGGCGATCAGGCCGTAGGAGAGCGCGAGGTTGCCGGAGATGTTGCGGTAGCGGCCCGGCGGCAGCTTGGCCGGCGGCACCTCGTAGGACACCGCGAAGGACTCGGTGGTCTCGCCGAAGTTCCAGCCGGCCCGGAAGGCGTTGATGTTGGCCTCGGCGATCAGCGGCTTCTTGGCGAACTTGGTGCGCAGGAAGGACTCGGTCCCGCGGGTCGGGCGGTGGTACATCCAGGAGAGCAGGCCCAGCGCGAACATGTTCTTGGCCCGCTCGGCGTCCTTGCGGGCCAGTCCGCTGTCCTTGAGCGCCTCCAGGGTCAGCGTGGTGAGCGGCACCTTGTGCAGGTGGTACGCCTGCAGCGAGCCGTCCGCCAGCGGGTCCGCGGCGTAGCCGACCTTGGCCAGCGCGCGCTTGGTGAACTCGTCGGTGTTGACGATGATCTCCGCGCCGCGCGGCAGGTCGGGGAGGTTGGCCTTGAGGGCGGCCGGGTTCATCGCCACCAGGACGTTGGGCGCGTCCCCCGGGGTCAGGATGTCGTGGTCGGCGAAGTGGAGCTGGAAGGACGAGACGCCCGGCAGCGTTCCGGCGGGGGCGCGGATCTCGGCCGGGAAGTTGGGCAGGGTGGAGAGGTCGTTGCCGAAGGACGCCGTCTCCGAGGTGAAGCGGTCCCCGGTGAGCTGCATGCCGTCGCCGGAGTCCCCGGCGAACCTGATGATCACCCGGTCCAGCCTGCGGATCGGCTTGGTGCCCCGCTGCTGTGGACCGACCGGCACGGCAGGGCCGGAGCGGCCCCCGCCGGGCCCGGAGCGGCCCTCGTCGCCGTCCGAGCCGTCCACTGCTTCTGACTGATCGACCTGACTGGTCACTGCCGCGGACCTCCTCGTGGGCACCAGCCGCGGGCGTGAGCCGTGTGCCCCGTCCGCCTGGTGCACCTCTCGCATCCTATGCGGGTAAGGATTGCCTTGGACGGAACTCCCCGATGCGGCGGAAAATCACCGCCGCGCCCTCGAAAAACGCCGCGAACGACCGGTTTGGACCCGCGGATGGACGGTTCGGTTCGAGTGCGAACACCCTCTTCGAAGTGGGCGTCGGCGAGCCGGTCAGGAATTCAGATAAGTGAGCACCGCGAGGACCCGGCGGTGGTCCCCGGGGCTCTGCGCGAGCCCCAGCTTCAGGAAGATGTTGCTGACGTGCTTCTCCACCGCGCCCTCCGAGACCACCAGCTGCTTGGCCACCGCGGTGTTGGTCCGGCCCTCCGCCATCAGCCCCAGCACCTCGCGCTCGCGCGGGGTCAGCCCGGCCAGCACATCGCCCTTGCGGCTGCGGCTCAGCAGCTGCTGGACGACCTCCGGGTCCAGCGCGGTGCCGCCCTCGGCGACCCGGACCACCGCGTCCACGAACTCGCGGACCTCGGCGACCCGGTCCTTCAGCAGGTAGCCGACGCCCCGGGTGGAGCCGGCCAGTAGTTCGGAGGCGTAGCGCTCCTCGACGAACTGCGAGAGCACCAGCACGCCGAGCTCCGGGTAGCGGCCGCGCAGGGTGACGCAGGCCCGCAGGCCCTCGTCGGTGTGGGTGGGGGGCATCCGCACGTCGGAGACCACCACATCGGGCAGCGCGCCGTCGGCGGCCAGGTCGTGGATGGTCTTGATCAGCGCTTCGCCGTCCCCGACACCGGCCACGACCTCCAGGCCGCGGTCGGTGAGCAGCCTGGTCAGGCCCTCCCGCAGCAGTACGGAGTCCTCGGCGATGACGACGCGAAGCATGGCGGCCTTCCGGGTGGGCGGAGGTGCGGACACGGTGCTGACGGGTGTCAGTCTCCCCCATCCGCGCGCCCCTCGGGACCGCGGGCGGCAATTCGCCCCGCCCGCTCCGGGCGGGGCCGTCGGGCCGTCGGGCCGTCACATGGTGCGGATGGCCACCGAGTCGCAGAGCGCCTGGAGCGCGTCCTTGGCCGGGCCGCCCGGGAGCGGGTCCAGCAGCGCGCGGGCCTCCTCGGCGTGCCGCAGGGTCTCCCGGCGGGCGTGCTCCAGCGCCGGGTGGCGGCGCAGCAGCAGCAGTGCCTCGGCGTGCAGTTCGTCGTCGGCGAGGTCCTTGCGGAGCAGCTCGCGCAGCCGGGCGTCGGCCGGGTCGGCGGGGTCGGCGGGCATCTGGCGCAGCAGCAGGGTCGGCAGCGTCTCCACGCCCTCGCGCAGGTCGGTGCCGGGGGTCTTGCCGGACTCCTCGCCGTCGCTGGCGATGTCCAGCACGTCGTCGGCCAGCTGGAAGGCGATGCCGATCCGCTCGCCGAAGGCGCTGAGGATGTCGATCACCCACGGCTCGGCGCCCGCCGCCAGCGCTCCTATCCGGCAGGAGACGGCGATCAGCGAGCCGGTCTTGCCGGCCAGCACGTTCAGGTAGTGGTCGAGCGGGTCGTCCTCCGGGCCGGGGCCGGCGGTCTCCAGGATCTGGCCGGTGACCAGCCGCTCGAACGCGTCGGCCTGCAGCCGGACGGCCTCCGGGCCGAGGTCGGCGAGCACCTGGGAGGCGCGGGAGAAGAGGAAGTCGCCGGTCAGGATGGCGACCGAGTTGTCCCACCGCGAGTTGGCGCTGGGGGCGCCGCGCCGCACCGGGGCCTCGTCCATGACGTCGTCGTGGTACAGCGTGGCGAGGTGGGTCAGCTCGACGACCACGGCCGCCGGGACCACCCCGGGTGCGTTGGCGTCGCCGAACTGGGCGGCGAGCAGCACCAGCAGTGGGCGGAAGCGCTTGCCGCCGGCCTCCATCAGGTGGCTGGCGGTGACGGTGATGAACGGGACGTCACTCTTCACGGCGTCGGTGAGCGCGATCTCCACCGCGTCCATCCCGGCCTGGACGTCGCGGGTCAGATCGCGGTCCTGCACGCTGAGCCCAAAGGGTCCCACGACGGTCACGAAGACCACTCCTCTGTCCCTGGTCGATCTAGCGGCCCGGTCCCTGAGTGCCGCCGCTGGCCATACAGGCAGGGTATCCGGTCGCGAGTGGATCACTGCACGGGCGTGCGGCTCTGTCATGCCCGGGGCGTCCCCGCTGGCCAGCACGGATGCCCGAACGCCAGGTCCGGGCCGCGCGCGGGGGCGCGACCCGGACGGTCGTGGGAGCGGCCGGCCGGACCTTTCGGCGGGGCGGTCGGCCCGGGCCGCGTGCGGATGGTCAGCCGACGAAGAACACGGCCTTCGAGGCGAGGTCCAGGAAGTACTGCGGCAGCAGCCCGAGGCCCACCGTGACCAGGACGCCCACGCCGATCGCGGTCGCCGTGAAGGCGCTCGGGATGGCGACGGTCGGGCCGCCCGGCTGCGGGTCGGAGAAGAACATCAGCACGATGACCCGGATGTAGAAGAACGCCGCCACCGCCGAGCTGAGCACGCCCACGATCACCAGCGGGGTGGCCCCGCCGGCCGCCGCGGCCTGGAACACCGCGAACTTGCCGGTGAACCCGGAGGTCAGCGGGATGCCCGCGAAGGCCAGCAGGAAGAGCGCGAACACCGCCGCGACCAGCGGGGAGCGCCGGCCCAGGCCGGCCCAGCTGGACAGGTGGGTGGCCTCGCCCTTGGAGTCGCGCACCAGGGTGACCACGGCGAACGCGCCGAGCGTCACGAAGGAGTACGCCAGCAGGTAGAACAGCACCGAGCCGACGCCCTGCCGGTTGCTGGCGATCACGCCGGTGAGGATGAACCCGGCGTGCGCGATCGAGGAGTAGGCGAGCAGCCGCTTGACGTCCTGCTGGGTGACGGCGAGGACCGCGCCGACCACCATGGTGAGGATCGCCACACCCCAGAGCACCGGCCGCCAGTCCAGCCGCAGAGCCGGGAAGGCCACGTAGAACAGCCGCAGCACGGCGCCGAACGCGGCCACCTTGGTCGCCGCCGCCATGAAGCCGGTGACCGGGGTCGGCGCGCCCTGGTAGACGTCCGGGGTCCAGGAGTGGAACGGCACCGCGCCGACCTTGAAGAGCAGGCCGACCGAGAGCATCGCCAGGCCCACCAGCAGCAGCGCGTCGTTCTGGGTCGAGGAGACCAGCGCCGGGGTGGGCAGCACGTTGCCGGAGACGACGTCGGCGATCTCGCCGAGCCGCACGGTGCCCGCGAAGCCGTACAGCAGCGCGGTGCCGAACAGGAAGAAGGCCGAGGCGAAGGCACCGAGCAGGAAGTACTTGACCGCCGCCTCCTGGGAGAGCAGCCGGCGGCGCCGGGCCAGCGCGCAGAGCAGGTAGAGCGGGAGGGAGAAGACCTCCAGCGCCACGAACATGGTCAGCAGGTCGTTGGCGGCGGGGAACAGCAGCATGCCGCCGACCGCGAACATGGTGAGCGGGAAGACCTCGCTGGTGGTGAAGCCGGCCCGGATCGCGCCGCGCTCCTGCTCGCCGCCGGGCGTGGCGGAGGCCTGGGCGGCGAACGCGTCGGCCGGCGCTCCCCCGGCCTTCGGCTCCAGCCGGCGCTCGGCGTAGGTCAGCACCGCGACCACCGAGACCAGCAGGATGACGCCCTGGAGGAACAGCGCCGGGCCGTCCAGGGCGATCGAGCCCATCGCGATCGCATCGACCTTGGTGGTGCCGTAGCCCTGGGCGGCGAGCACCAGGACGGCGACGAAGGCGCCGGCCAGGCCGGTCAGCGCGGTCACCACCTGGGCCCAGTGCCGCGCCCGCCGGGGCAGGAAGGCCTCCAGCAGGATGCCGGTCACGGCGGCGCCGAACACCACCAGCATCGGCGAGAGTTGGCCGTACTCGATGTGCGGCGCGGGAATGCTCTGGGTACCGCCGCCGGCGGCGGCGAGCCATCCGGTGCTCACTTGTGCTCACCTCCTGAGCGGGCGGTCCCGTCCTGGGCGGTTCCGTGGTCGGCGACCGGGTGGGCCGGCGCCGGGTCGGTCTGGTGGACCTGCGAGAGGGTCGCGTTCACCGAGGGGTTGACCAGGTCGGTGAGCGGCTTCGGGTAGACGCCGAGCAGCACGGTGAGCGCCACCAGCGGGGCCACCACGGCGAGTTCGCGGGCCTTGAGGTCCGGGATGCCGCCGATGCCCTCCTTGACCGGGCCGGTCATGGTGCGCTGGTAGAGCAGCAGGGCGTACAGCGCGGCGAGCACGATGCCGAAGGTGGCGACGATGCCGATCGCGGGGTACCGGGTGAAGGTGCCGACCAGGACGAGGAACTCGCTGACGAAGGGCGCCAGTCCGGGCAGCGACAGGGTGGCCAGGCCGCCGATCAGGAAGGTGCCGGCCAGTACCGGGGCGACCTTCTGCACGCCGCCGTAGTCGGCGATCAGCCGGGAGCCGCGACGGGAGATCAGGAAGCCGGCCACCAGCATCCACGCGGCGGTGGAGATGCCGTGGTTGACCATGTAGAGGGTGGCTCCGCTCTGGCCCTGGCTGGTCAGCGCGAAGATGCCCATGATGATGAAGCCGAAGTGCGAGATCGAGGCGTAGGCGACCAGCCGCTTGATGTCCTTCTGGCCGATCGCCAGCAGCGCGCCGTAGATGATCCCGATCACCGAGAGGACCAGGATCGCCGGGGCGAAGGTCTTCGAGGCCTCCGGGAACAGCCCGATGCAGAAGCGGAGCATCGCGAAGGTGCCGACCTTGTCGACCACCGCGGTGATCAGCACGGCCGTGCCGGCGGTGGCCTCGCCCATCGCGTTCGGCAGCCAGGTGTGCAGCGGCCAGAGCGGGGCCTTGACCGCGAAGGCGAAGAAGAAGCCGAGGAACAGCGCCTTCTCGGCGGCGCCGCTGAACTCCAGCCGGCCGTCGGCGACCGCGCCGGTCAGCGTCTGCAGGTCGAAGGTGGCCAGGCCCTGGTCCTGCGCGATCACGTACAGGCCGATCACGGCGGCCAGCATGACCAGGCCGCCGAGCAGGTTGTAGAGCAGGAACTTGACCGCCGCGTAGGAGCGCTGGCGGGCCGATTCGGGGCCGCCCGCCCGGTCGCCGAAGCCGCCGATGAGGAAGTACATCGGGATCAGCATGGCTTCGAAGAAGACGTAGAAGACGAAGACGTCGGTGGCGTAGAAGGAGACGATCACCATCGCCTCCACCGCCAGGACCAGGGCGAAGAAGCCCTGGGTGCGGCGCCGCGCCTCGAAGGTGTCGCGGTCGGCGGCCCCTTCGGCGGCCGGCGCGGGTCGGGCCGGGTCGGCGTCACGCCAGGAGGCGAGCAGCACGACCGGCACCAGGACGGCGGTGAGCAGGGCGAGCACGGCGCCGATGCCGTCCACGCCGAGCGAGAAGGTGATGCCGAAGGAGCGGATCCAGCTGTAGGACTCGGTCAGCTGGTAGCGCGCGCCGTCCGGGTCGAACCGTACGGCCGCCGCGCCGGCCAGGGCCAGGGTGACGGCGGAGAAGACCAGCGCCACCGTCTTGGCGGTCCGCCGCCGGCCCTCGGTGGTCCCGGCCGGGAGGGCGGCGGTGACCACCGCGCCGGCCGCCGGAACCGCGCAGGTGGCGGTGAGGAGGACGCTCATGCCTCGGCCTCCTGACGACGTGTGTAATCCGGGTGCATCAGACGGACCTCATCAGGAGAGTCGTGGCGACCAGCACCAGCGTGCCGCCGAACATGGAGAGCGCGTACGAGCGGACGTGGCCGTTCTGGATCCGCCGCAGCCTGCTGGAGACGCCGCCGATGGTGGCGGCCAGGCCGTTGACGAAGCCGTCCAGGCCGCGGCTGTCGAAGTAGACCAAGGCGGCGGTGAGCGCCGAGCCGGGGCGGACCAGGACGGCGTGGTTGAAGTCGTCCTGGAGCAGGTCCCGGCGGGCGGCCCGGGTCAGCGGGGAGCCGTAGGGCGGCACCACCGGGACGGCGGAGCGGCCGTACACCAGGTACGCGAGCCCGACGCCGGCCACCATGCAGGCGCTGGTGAGCAGGGTGACGGTGAGTGCGCCGAGCGGCGAGTGACCGTGCTCGTGGCCGGTGACCGGCTCCAGCCAGTTCAGGAAGGAGTCGTTGAAGGCGAACAGCCCGCCGGCGAACACCGAGCCGACCGCCAGCAGGATCATCGGGACGGTCATGGTGCGCGGCGACTCGTGCGGGTGCGGCTCGCGGCCCTCGGCGTCCGGCTGCCAGCGCTTCTCGCCGAAGAAGGTCAGGATCATCACCCGGGTCATGTAGAACGCGGTGACCGCGGCGCCGGTCAGGGCGCACAGGCCGAGGATCCAGCCCTCGGTGCCGCCCTTGGCGAACGCCGCCTCGATGATCTTGTCCTTGGAGAAGAAGCCGGACAGGCCCGGGAAGCCGATGATGGCCAGGTAGCCGAGGCCGAAGGTCACGAAGGTGACCGGCATGTACTTCCGCAGGCCGCCGTAATGGCGCATGTTCACCTCGTCGTTCATGCCGTGCATGACCGACCCGGCGCCGAGGAACAGCCCGGCCTTGAAGAAGCCGTGGGTCACCAGGTGCATGATCGCGAAGGCGTAGCCGATCGGGCCGAGGCCGGCCGCGAGGATCATGTAGCCGATCTGCGACATGGTCGAGCCGGCCAGTGCCTTCTTGATGTCGTCCTTGGCGCAACCGACGATCGCACCGAAGAGCAGGGTGACCGTGCCGACCACCACGACGGCGGTCTGGGCGTCCGGCGCCAGGTTGAAGATCGCCCCGGAGCGGGTGATCAGGTAGACGCCGGCGGTGACCATGGTGGCCGCGTGGATCAGCGCGGAGACCGGGGTCGGGCCCTCCATCGCGTCCCCGAGCCAGGACTGCAGCGGCACCTGCGCGGACTTGCCGCAGGCGGCGAGCAGCAGCATCAGGCCGATCGCGGTCAGCTTGCCTTCGCTCGCGCTGTCCGCGGTGGCGAAGACCGGCTCGAAGGCGAAGGAGCCGAACTCGACGAACATCAGCATGATCGCGATGGACAGGCCCAGGTCGCCGACCCGGTTGACGATGAACGCCTTCTTGGCGGCCGTCGCGGCGCTCGGCTTGTGCTGCCAGAAGCCGATCAGCAGGTACGAGGCGAGGCCCACGCCCTCCCAGCCGAAGTACAGCAGCAGGTAGTTGTCGGCCACCACCAGCAGCAGCATCGCCGCCAGGAAGAGGTTCAGATAGGCGAAGAACCGGCGCCGGCGCTCGTCGTGCGCCATGTAGCCCACCGAGTAGAGGTGGATCAGCGTGCCGACGCCGGTGATCAGCAGGACGAAGGTCATCGAGAGCTGGTCGAGCCGGAAGGCGACGTCGGCCTGGAAGCCGTTCACCGGGATCCAGCTGAACAGGTGCTCGGTGACGGCCCGTTCCTCGGCGTCCCGGCCCAGCATGGACGAGAACAGCGCGAGGCCGAAGCCGAAGGACAGTGCGGCGAGCGCGGTGGCCAACCAGTGGCCGAAGCGGTCGAAGGCCCGGCCGCCGAGCAGCAGCAGGGCGGCGCCGGCCAGCGGGGCCGCGACCAGCAGCGGAATGAGAGAGTTCACCGAGGCCCTCCGCCTACAGCTTCATCAGGTTGCTGTCGTCGACCGAAGCGGAGTGCCTGGTCCGGAAGATCGAGACGATGATCGCGAGGCCCACCACGACCTCGGCCGCCGCGACCACCATGGTGAAGAACGCGATGATCTGGCCGTCCAGGTTGCCGTGCATCCGGGAGAAGGTGACCAGCGCCAGGTTGGAGGCGTTGAGCATCAGCTCGACGCACATGAACAGGACGATCGCGTTCCGCCGGATCAGCACGCCGGAGGCGCCGATGGTGAACAGCAGGGCGGAGAGATAGAGGTAGTTGACCGGATTCACTCCGCCCCCTCCTCGTCGTGGTCGGACGCCGGGCGGTTCGCCGGCGCCGTGTGGTTGGCGGCCACCGGCTCCAGCGCCTGGCGCGGTCCGGTCACCGGCGGGCGCTCGGACGGCGGGCGGCCCAGCCAGTCGGCGGTGGTGGACTCCAGCTCGGCCATCCGGGCCAGCATCTCCTGGCTGACGTCGCGGATCTGGCCGCGCTCGCGCAGGGTCGCCATCACCGAGTCCTCGGCGATCGAGCCGTCCGGCAGCAGGCCCGGGATGTCCACCGCGTTGTGCCGGGCGTAGACGCCGGGCGCGGGCAGCGGCGGGACCTGGAGGTTGTCGGCGACCCGCTGGGCGGCCAGCTCGCGCTGGGTCTTCGGGGCCTTCACGTGCTCGCGGTGGGTCAGCACCATGGCGCCGATCGCCGCCGTGATCAGCAGCGCGCCGGTGACCTCGAAGGACCACACGTACTTGGTGAAGATCAGCCGGGCCAGGCCCTGGACGTTGCCCTCGGCGTTGGCCTCGGAGAGGCCGGCGAAGGTGTCCAGCTTTGCGTTGGCGATCCCGGCGACCAGCAGCACGCCGAAGCCGAGCCCGCAGAGCAGGGCGGCGAACCGCTGGCCCTTCAGCTGCTCCTTCAGCGAGTCCGCGCTGGTCACGCCGACCAGCATCACCACGAACAGGAAGAGCATCATGATCGCGCCGGTGTAGACGACGATCTGCACCACGCCCAGGAACACCGCGCCCTGGGCCATGTAACAGACCGCCAGGGCGAGCATGGTGGCGGCCAGGCAGAGCGCGCTGTGCACCGCCTTCCTCATCAGCAGCATGCCCAGCGCACCGCCGACGGCGATCACCGCGAGCACCCAGAACTGGACGGCCTCGCCGGTGGAGGCCGCACCGGAGACGGCGGCGAGGGCGACGGGGGCGGCGGTCACGACTGCGCCTCCTTCTCCCGCTCGGTGCGCTCCTGGAGCTCGGTTCCGGGCGCCGCCGCGGTGATCTCGCCCCGGTAGTACGCGCCCTCGTCGGCGCCCGGGAAGATCGCGTGCGGGGTGTCGACCATGCCCTCGGAGAGGCCGACCAGCAGCTGCTCCTTGGTGAAGATGAGGTCCTTGCGGGAGGAGTCCGCGAGCTCGTACTCGTTGGTCATGGTGAGCGCCCGGGTCGGGCAGGCCTCGATGCACAGGCCGCACAGGATGCAGCGGGCGTAGTTGATCTGGTACACCGCGCCGTACCGCTCACCGGGCGAGTAACGCTCCTCCTCCCGGTTGTCCGCGCCCTCGACGTAGATGGCGTCGGCCGGGCAGGCCCAGGCGCAGAGCTCGCAGCCGACGCACTTCTCCAGGCCGTCCGGGTGCCGGTTCAGCTGGTGGCGGCCGTGGAAGCGCGGGGCGGTGGGCTTCTTCTGCTCCGGGTACTGCTCGGTGAGCCGCTTCTTGAACATGGCCTTGAAGGTCACGCCGAAGCCGGCGGCCGGCCCGAGGATGGACGGCTTCTCGGCCCGCTCGGGCCGGTCGGTCCGGGGGGTCTGGTCGGACGACATCTCGGTTCAGCTCCCTTCGGAATGGTCGGCCCCGTTGAGGGCGTCCTGGAGTTGCTTCGGGGCGCGGCTGCGCCGGCGCGGGACCGGCGGGAGCTGCTGGCCGGGCAGCGGGGGCACCGGATAGCCGCCGGCCATCGGGTCGAACTCCCCGCTCGGCGCGCCGTCCTCGGTCTCCGGCCGCCGCTTGACGACGTCCCGCAGCAGACCGAGCAGCAGCAGCGCGCCGACCGGGGCGCCGACGTACAGCACCACCTCGCCGAAGCCGTAGCCCTCGTTGCGCAGCGCCCGGACGGCGGCCACCATCACCAGCCAGACCAGCGAGACCGGGATGAGCACCTTCCAGCCGAGCTTCATGAACTGGTCGTAGCGGAACCGGGGCAGGGTGCCGCGCAGCCAGATGAAGAAGAACAGCAGCAGCTGGATCTTGAGGGTGATCCAGAGCAGCGGCCACCAGCCGTGGTTGGCGCCCTCCCAGAAGGTGGACACCGGCCAGGGGGCCCGCCAGCCGCCCAGGAACAGGGTGGAGGCGACGGCCGAGACGGTGACCATGTTGATGTACTCGGCCAGCATGAACATCGCGAACTTCAGCGAGGAGTACTCGGTGTTGAAGCCGCCGACCAGCTCGCCCTCGGCCTCCGGGAGGTCGAAGGGCGCGCGGTTGGTCTCGCCGACCATCGCCACGATGTAGACGATGAAGGACACCGGTAGCAGCACCGCGAACCAGGTCGGCTGTTGCGAGGAGACGATCTCCGAGGTGGACATCGAGCCGGAGTAGATGAACACCGCCGCGAAGGACAGGCCCATCGCGATCTCGTAGCTGATCATCTGGGCCGAGGAGCGCAGTCCGCCGAGCAGCGGGTAGGTCGAGCCGGAGGACCAGCCCGCCAGCACGATGCCGTAGATGCCGACCGAGGCGGTGGCCAGGATGTAGAGCAGCGCCACCGGGAAGTCGGTCAGCTGCATCGGCGTCCGGGTGCCGAACACCGAGATCTCGTCGCCGGCCGGGCCGAACGGGATCACCGCGAAGGCCATGAACGCCGGGATGGCGCAGACGATCGGGGCCAGGATGTAGACGACCTTGTCGGAGCCCTTGACCACCAGGTCTTCCTTGAGCGCCAGCTTCACGCCGTCGGCGAGCGACTGCAGCAGGCCCCAGGGACCGTGCCGGTTGGGCCCGATCCGCAGCTGCATCCAGGCGACCACCTTGCGCTCCCAGACGATCGCCACGAGCACCGTGCCGACCAGGAAGGCGAAGCAGAACACCGCCTTCAGCAGGACCAGCCACCAGGGGTCGCGGCCGAAGAAGCCGAGCGTCTCGTACGCGGCGAGGTCGTACCCGGCCAGCGGGTGCGAGGTGGGGTTCACTTCTCCTCCTCCTCGGGCTCGACGTCCTGCGCCGGGGCGATGGTGACCAGGTGGCCGGTGGTGGTGCCGAGCGTGCGGTGGGCTCCGCCCGGGGTGGAGTTGAGCGGGATCCAGACCGTGCGGTCCGGCATCTCCTTGCTGATCTCCAGCGGCAGGGCGAGCGAGCCGCCCGGGCCGGTGAGCCGCAGCGCGGGGGCGCCGCCGGCGCCGATCTCCTCGGCGGTGGTCGGCGAGATCCGGGCGACCGCGCGGTGCCGGGTGCCGGCCAGGTGCGGATCGCCCTGCTGGAGCGAGCCGTTGTCGAGCAGCAGGCGCCAGCCGGCCAGCACCGCCTGCCCGGTGGCCGGGCGGGGCAGCACACCGGGGTGGGTGGCCGGGGCTGCCGGGCGCTCGCCGGCCCAGGGCGCGAACCGGTCCAGCTCCAGCCGGGCGGCGCGGACGTCGGGCAGGCCGAGCCGGTGGCCCAGCGCGTCGGCCAGCATGTTCAGCACCCGCAGGTCCGAGTGCAGATGACGGCCCATCTGCTGGTCCGGCTTGAGCGCGGCCTCGAACATCCGCACCCGGCCCTCCCAGTCCAGGAAGGTGCCGGCCTTCTCGGCGACCGCGGCCACCGGCAGCACCACGTCGGCGTGCGCGGTGACGGCGGACGGGCGCAGCTCCAGCGAGACGACGAACGGGACGGCGGCCAGGGCCAGTTCGGCCTGCGCCGGGTCGGCGAGGTCCTCCGGGTCGAGGCCGCCGACCAGCAGCGCACCGAGTTCGCCGCCGACGGCCGCGGAGAGGATCTCCTCGGTGTCCCGGCCGGGCCGCACCGGGAGGTCGGGCACCCCCCAGGCCGCGGCGGCCTCGGCCCGGGCGGCCGCGGAGTTCACCGGGCGACCGCCCGGCAGCAGTCCGGGCAGCGCGCCCGCCTCGACCGCGCCGCGCTCGCCGGCCCGCCGGGGGATCCAGGCGAGCCGGGCGCCGGTGGCGTGCGCGAGGCGCAGCGCGGCGGAGAGCGCACCGGGCGCGTCGGCCGCCCGCTCGCCGACCAGGATCACCGCGCCGGGGGTGCGGAGCAGTCCGGCGGCGCGGCCGGCTTCGTCGTTGAGCGGTTCGTCGGCGGCGAGCGCGGCCAGCCACTCGGCCTCGGTGCCGGGGGCGGCCGGCAGCAGCGCCCCGTGCAGCTTGGCCAGGCCCCGGGAGGCGTGCGCGGCGACCGAGAAGACCGACAGGCCGCGGTTGCGGTTGGCCTTGCGCAGCCGCAGGAAGACGATCGGCGACTCCTCCTCCGGCTCCAGGGCCACCAGCAGCGCCACCGGCGCGGCCTCCAGGTCCTGGTAGGTCACGCCCTCGCCGGTGAGGTCCACGCCCTGCCCGGCGACCGCGGCGGCCAGGAACTGCGACTCCTCGGCGCTGTGCGGACGGGCCCGGAAGTCCACGTCGTTGGTGCCGAGCACCACCCGGGCGAACTTGGCGTAGGCGTAGGCGTCCTCGACGGTGACCCGGCCGCCGGTGAGCACGCCGGTGCGGGCCTCGCGCAGCCCCTCGGCGGCCGCGGCCAGCGCCTCCGGCCAGGAGACGGCGACGAGTTCGCCGTCCCGGCGGAGCAGCGGGGCGGTGATCCGGTCGCGCTGCTGGGCGTAGCGGAAGGCGAACCGGCCCTTGTCGCAGTTCCACTCCTCGTTGACCGCCGGGTCCTCGCCGGCCAGCCGGCGCAGCACCTTGCCGCGCCGGTGGTCGGTGCGCTGGGCGCAGCCGGAGGAGCAGTGCTCGCAGACGCTCGGCGAGGAGACCAGGTCGAACGGGCGGGAGCGGAAGCGGTAGGCCGCCGAGGTGAGGGCACCGACCGGGCAGATCTGGATGGTGTTGCCGGAGAAGTACGACTCGAAGTCGTCGCCCTCGCCGGTGCCGACCTGCTGGAGGGCACCGCGCTCGACCAGGTCGATGAACGGGTCGCCGGCGATCTGCTGGGAGAACCGGGTGCAGCGGGCGCACAGCACGCAGCGCTCCCGGTCCAGCAGCACCTGGCTGCTGATCGGCACCGGCTTCTCGTAGGTGCGCTTCATCCCCTCGAAGCGGGATTCCGTGTCGCCGGTGGACATCGCCTGGTTCTGCAGCGGGCACTCGCCGCCCTTGTCGCAGACCGGGCAGTCCAGCGGGTGGTTGATCAGCAGCAGCTCCATCACTCCGCGCTGGGCCTTCTCGGCGACCGGCGAGCTGAGCTGGGTGCGGACCACCATGCCCTCGGCGACCGGGATGGTGCACGAGGCGACCGGCTTGCGCTGGCCCTCGATCTCCACGATGCACTGCCGGCAGGCGCCGGCCGGGTCGAGCAGCGGGTGGTCGCAGAAGCGCGGGACCTGGGTGCCGATCTGCTCGGCGGCCCGGATCACCAGCGTCCCCTTGGGGACCTGCACTTCGACGCCGTCGATGGTGAGCGTGACCAGCTCGACCGCGGCCTGGCCGCCCTTGGAGGTGGAGGGTTCAGTGATCGTCACGCGTGCACCTCCCTTTCGGTGGCGGACTGGTGGCCGGGGCGGGGGCCGTCGGCCCAGACGGTGGAGGCGGCCGGGTCGAACGGGCAGCGGCGCTCGACGAGGTGCTGCTCGTACTCGGCCCGGAAGTGCTGGAGCGAGGAGACGATCGGGCTGGCCGCGCCGTCGCCCAGGGCGCAGAAGGACTTGCCGTTGATGTTGTCGGCGATGTCCAGGAGCTTCTCCAGGTCGCCCTCGGTGCCCCCGCCGGCCTCGATCCGCTTGAGCAGCTGGACCAGCCAGTAGGTGCCCTCGCGGCAGGGGGTGCACTTTCCGCAGGACTCGTGGGCGTAGAACTCCGTCCAGCGGGTGACCGCGCGGACCACGCAGGTCGTCTCGTCGAAGATCTGCAGGGCCTTGGTGCCGAGCATCGAGCCGGCCGCGCCGACGCCCTCGTAGTCGAGCGGGACGTCGAGGTGCTCGTCGGTGAACATCGGGGTGGAGGAGCCGCCCGGGGTCCAGAACTTGAGCCGGTGGCCGGGGCGGATGCCGCCGCTGATGTCGAGCAGTTGGCGCAGTGTGATGCCGAGCGGGGCCTCGTACTGGCCGGGGTTGGTGACGTGGCCGGAGAGCGAGTAGAGCGTGAAGCCGGGGGACTTCTCGGTGCCCAGGCCCTTGAACCAGTCCTTGCCCCGGGCCAGGATCGGCGGCACCGAGGCGATCGACTCGACGTTGTTGACCACGGTCGGGCAGGCGTAGAGGCCGGCGATGGCCGGGAACGGCGGGCGCAGCCTGGGCTGGCCGCGGCGCCCCTCCAGCGAGTCGAGCAGCGCGGTCTCCTCGCCGCAGATGTACGCGCCGGCGCCGGCGTGGACGGTGATGTCCAGGTCGAGGCCGGAGCCGAGGGCGTCCTTGCCGAGCAGTCCGGCCCCGTAGGCCTCGGCGACGGCGGCCTGGAGCCTGCGCAGCACCGGGACGACCTCGCCGCGCAGGTAGATGAAGGCGTGGTCGCAGCGGATCGCGTAGGACGCGATGATCATGCCCTCGATCAGCGAGTGCGGGTTGGCGAACAGCAGCGGGATGTCCTTGCAGGTACCCGGCTCGGACTCGTCCGCGTTGACCACCAGGTAGTGCGGCTTGCCGTCGTTCTGCGGGATGAACTGCCACTTCATCCCGGTCGGGAAGCCGGCGCCGCCGCGGCCGCGCAGTCCGGCGTCCTTGACCAGGGCGATCACGTCGTCCGGGGGCATGGCGAGGGCGGCCCGCAGGCCCTCGTACCCGGCGTGCCTGCGGTAGGTGGCGAGGCTCCAGGGGCGGGTGTCGTCCCAGGAGGCGGACAGCACGGGGGTGAGCAGCTTCTCGGCCGGCTCGGCGGAGGTCATCACGCTTCGTTCCCTTCCTGGCCGGTGCCCTCGTGGCGGGGGGAGACGACGCGGGTGCCGCCGGTGCCGGGCAGGGCCTCGCCCCGGGCCAGCCGCAGGCCGGCCAGCGAGGGGGCGCCGCCGGCGCCGGACTCGTCGACGGCGCCGGGGCGCTCGTCGGGGAAGCCGGCCAGGATCCGGGCGGTCTCCTTGAACGAGCAGAGCCGGGCGCCCCGGGTGGGGACGGCCTCGCGGCCCGCGCGCAGGTCGTCGACCAGCCGCTTGGCGCTCTCCGGCGTCTGGTTGTCGAAGAACTCCCAGTTGACCATCACCACGGGCGCGTAGTCGCAGGCCGCGTTGCACTCGATGTGCTCGATCGAGATCCGGCCGTCGCCGGTGGTCTCGTTGTTGGCGATCCCGAGGTGCTCCTGGAGCTCGGCGAAGATCTGGTCTCCGCCGAGCACCGCGCACAGGGTGTTGGTGCAGACCCCGACGTGGTACTCGCCGGCGGGCCGGCGCCGGTACATCGTGTAGAAGGTCGCGACGGCGGTGACCTCGGCGGTGGTGAGGTCCAGCTGCTCCGCGCAGAACCGGATGCCGGTCGGGCTGACGAAGCCCTCCTCGGCCTGCACCAGGTGCAGCAGCGGCAGCAGTGCGGACCGGGCCACCGGGTAGCGGCCGATCAGCTCCGCGGCGTCGGCGGCCAGCCGGGCGTGCACCTCCTCGGGGTACGGCCTGGCCGGCAGCGCCGGCATCCCCAGTTGGACGTCTGTCACCGGTCCACGCCTCCCATCACCGGGTCGATCCCGGCCACCGAGACGATGACGTCGGCCACCTGGCCGCCCTCGCACATCGCCGCCATCGTCTGCAGATTGGTGAACGACGGGTCCCGGAAGTGGACCCGGTACGGACGGGTGCCGCCGTCGCTGACCACGTGCACGCCCAGCTCGCCCTTGGGCGACTCGACCGCCGTGTAGGCCTGGCCGACCGGGACCCGGAAGCCCTCGGTGACCAGCTTGAAGTGATGGATCAGGGCCTCCATGGAGGTGCCCATGATCTTCCGGATGTGGTCGAGGGAGTTGCCCATCCCGTCCGGGCCGACGGCGAGTTGGGCCGGCCAGGCGATCTTCTTGTCGGCCACCATGACCGGACCGGGGCGCAGCCGGTCCAGGCACTGCTCGACGATCCGCAGCGACTGCTTCATCTCCTCCAGGCGGATCAGGAAGCGGCCGTAGGAGTCGGCGCTGTCGGCGATCGCGACCTCGAAGTCGTAGTTCTCGTAGCCGCAGTACGGGTCGGTCTTGCGCAGGTCGTGCGGCAGGCCGGTGGCGCGCAGGATCGGGCCGGTGGCGCCGAGGGCGAGGCAGCCGGGCAGGTCGAGGAAGCCGACGTCGACCAGGCGGGCCTTGAACACCGGGTTGCCGGTGGCGAGTTTGTCGTACTCGTGCATCCGGGAGCGGAAGGTCTTCACGGCCTCGCGGATCTGGTCGACCGCGCCGGGCGGGAGGTCCTGGGCGAGGCCGCCGGGGCGGACGTACGCGTGGTTCATCCGCAGGCCGGTGACCAGTTCGAAGATGTCCAGGATCAGCTCGCGGTCGCGGAAGCCGTAGATCATCAGCGTGGTGGAGCCGATCTCCATGCCGCCGGTGGCGAGGCAGACCAGGTGGGAGGAGATCCGGTTGAGCTCCATCATCATCACGCGGATGACGTCGGCCCGCTCGGGGATGTCGTCGGTGATGCCGAGCAGCTTCTCGACCGCCAGGCAGTAGGCGGTCTCGTTGAACAGCGGGGTCAGGTAGTCCATCCGGGTCACGAAGGTGGTGCCCTGGACCCAGCTGCGGAACTCCATGTTCTTCTCGATGCCGGTGTGGAGGTAGCCGATGCCGCAGCGGGCCTCCGTCACCGTCTCCCCGTCGATCTCCAGGATCAGCCGCAGCACCCCGTGGGTGGAGGGGTGCTGCGGGCCCATGTTGACGATGATGCGCTCGTCGTCGGCGCGGCCGACCGCCTCGACCACCTCGCCCCAGTCACCGCCGGTGACCGTGAAGACCCGGCCCTCGGTGGTGTCCCGGGCGCCCGCCTCGGCGGTGCCGTCCTGGTTCGTCTCCTCGTAGTGCTGGGTGTTCATCAGCTGTACGACCTCCGCTGGTCGGGCGCCGGGATCTGGGCGCCCTTGTACTCGACGGGGATGCCGCCGAGCGGGTAGTCCTTGCGCTGCGGGTGCCCCAGCCAGTCGTCCGGCATCATGATCCGGGTGAGCGCCGGGTGGCCCTCGAAGACCAGGCCGAAGAAGTCGTAGGCCTCGCGCTCGTGCCAGTCGTTGGTCGGGTAGACGCTGACCACGGACGGGATGCGCGGGTCGTCGTCCGGCGCGGTGACCTCCAGCCGGATCAGCCGGCCGTGGGTGATCGAGCGCAGGTGGTAGACCGCGTGCAGTTCGCGGCCCCGGTCGCCCGGGTGGTGCACGCCGCTCACCCCGAGGCAGAGCTCGAAGCGCAGCGCCGGGTCGTCGCGCAGGGTGCGGGCGGTGCGCAGCAGGTGCTCGCGGGCCACGTGGAAGGTGAGCTCGGCGCGGTCGACGACGGTCTTCTCGATCACCTCGGCCGGGTCCAGGCCCTGCTCCTCCAGGGCGCCCTCCAGCTCGTCGGCGAGCTCGTCGAACCAGCCGCCGTACGGGCGCTCACTGGCCGGCGGCAGGGCGATCGGGGCGACCAGCCCACCGAAGCCGGAGGTGTCGCCGCTGCCCTGGGCTCCGAACATGCCCTGCCGGCGGCCGACCACCTCGACCGGGATCTCGCGGTGCGGCTGCTCGCGGCGGGTCTCGGGTACCTGGTCGTTCATCGCAGCAGCCCCCGCATCTCGCTGACCGGGGTCGCCTGCAGCGCGAGCGCCTCGCCCAGCTCCTCGGCGCGGCGCTTGTTCACGCCGAGCGGCTCGTGCTGGATCTTGTCGTGCAGCTTCAGGATGGCGTCCATCAGCATCTCCGGGCGGGGCGGGCAGCCGGGCAGGTAGATGTCCACCGGGACGATGTGGTCGACGCCCTGCACGATCGCGTAGTTGTTGAACATCCCGCCCGACGAGGCGCAGACGCCCATCGAGATGACCCACTTCGGATTGGGCATCTGGTCGTAGACCTGGCGCAGTACCGGGGCCATCTTCTGGCTCACCCGGCCCGCCACGATCATCAGGTCGGCCTGCCGGGGGGAGCCCCGGAACACCTCCATGCCGAACCGGGCCAGGTCGTAGCGGCCGGCGCCGGTGGTCATCATCTCGATCGCGCAGCAGGCCAGCCCGAAGGTGGCCGGGAAGAGCGACGCCTTGCGCACCCAGCCGGCGGCCGTCTCCACGGTCGTGAGCAGAAAGCCGCTCGGCAGCTTCTCCTCGATTCCCATCAGATCCCTCTCAATGCCCTCAAGTCCGTTGGCTTGTCCGCACGTTCACAAGGTCAGCGGTCAGTCCCACTCCAGACCGCCGCGGCGCCAGACGTAGGCGTAGGCGACGAAGACGGTGGCGATGAACAGGAGCATCTCGACCAGCCCGAAGATCCCCAGGGCGTCGAAGCTCACGGCCCACGGGTAGAGGAAGACGATCTCGATGTCGAAGACGATGAAGAGCATCGCCGTCAGGTAGTACTTGATCGGGAACCGACCGCCGCCCACGGGCTGCGGGGTCGGTTCGATGCCGCACTCGTACGCCTCCAGCTTGGCCCGGTTGTAGCGCTTCGGGCCGGTCAGTGAGGCCATCACGACGGAGCCGACCGCGAACGCCGCCGCGATGGCACCGAGTACGAGGATCGGCGCGTAGGCATTCATAGCCCCCGCTCCCTCCGTCCAGTCGTCCTTGACTGCAGATCGGAACCGACGGGTCACTCTGCGGTGAACCCGGCGTTCCAGTTCCCCGGATCCACCCCATGTGAGGCAGTTCACAAAGCCTGGAACGAGCGCATCCTATGCCCGTCCGCTTGTGATCTGCGACACGCAGTTCAGGACGATCTTTGTGATCTCCGCCACCTTGCGAATCATGGCGAAGGTGAGCATGACGATATTTGTCAACGCAAAGAAGTCAAATGGTCACAAGCAGTCGCAATTATCTGCGAAGCGGCTGGTCAGCGCCGCGCACCTATATCAACTATGCCTCGGCCAGAGCAAATTTCCGGGCGTCATGTTGACGTGTTATAGCGGCTCACCCGCAGGGGTGGCGGCTCCGCGAACGTCCGCTTGACCCTTCGTTCACAAGCGCGCGAACGGTGCTCAGGCGCCGCTCTCCCACGCCCAGGCGGCGATGCCCACCCGGTTCCGGGCACCGAGCTTCCGCTGGACCGAGGCCAGGTGGTTCTTCACCGTCCCGGCGCTGATGAACAGCTCCGCCGCGATCTCCGCATTGGTCGCACCGTCCGCGACCAGCCGCGCGATCTCCTTCTCCCTCGCCGTGAGTTCCTCGACCGGGCCGACCTGCGGGCGCTCCGCCGCCCGGCCGCCCGCCGGCCGCTGCGGTGCACCGCCCGACAGTCGGCGGAGCAGCCGGACGGTGATCTGCGGGCTGATCAACGCGTCCCCCGCGACGGCCGAGCGAACCGCCTCCGCCAGCAGCGCCGGTCCGGAGCGCTTGAGCAGGAAGCCGGCCGCCCCCGCACGGATCGCCTCGTGCACGTACTCGTCCAGGTCGAAGGTGGTCACCACGACCACCCGGAACTCGCCTCCCAGCCGCCTGGTCAGCTCCAGCCCGTCCAGCCGGGGCATCCGGATGTCGGCGAGGATCACGTCCGGCCGCAGCCGCTCGGCCAGGGCGAGCGCGGCCTCGCCGTCCGCCGCCTCGTTCACCACCTCGATGTCCGGCTGGGCGTCGAGGATGATCCGGTACGCGCTGCGGATCGCCTCGTCGTCGTCGGCGAGGAGCACCCTGATCGTCATCGGCCTACGCCTTCTTCCGCTCGTTCCGCTCGTTCCGCTCGTTCCGCTCGTTCCGCTCGCCGGTACGGTCCCGTGCCGCGCCTGCCACGTCTGCTCCTCGTGCTGTTGCCGCCGGTCCGGTCGGTCACCGGGCCGTGAGCGGCAGGGTGACCGCCACCTGCCAGCCGTCGCCCTCCCTGCCGGCGGCGAGCGTGCCGCCCAGGGCCTCCACCCGGGCGGCCAGCCCCGCGAGCCCGCTGCCGCCGCCCCGGCGCGGCCCGGACGGCTGCGGATCCGCGCCGCCGTCGTCCCGCACCCGCACGGTCAACCGCCGTCCCTCGCGGCGCACCCGGACCTCGACCGTGCGGGCGGCGGGCGCGTGCCGCCGCACATTGGTCAGCGCCTCGACCACGACCCGGTAGGCGGTGGCCGCCACCTCCCGGGGCACCGACGGCTCCTCTGCCGGGCTGTCCAACCGCACCTCCACACCACCCGATTCCGCGAACCGCTCGGTGAGCTCGGCCAGTTCGGCCAGGCCGGGCTGCGGGCCGCGCTCCGGACCATCGGCGTCCTCACTGCGCAGCAGGTGGACGGTCCGGTCGAGCGAGGCCAGTGCCTGCAGCCCGGCCTGCTCTATCCGCTCGAACAGGGCCGCCGCCCGGACCGGGTCCGAGGCCGCCAGCACCGTGCCCGCCTGCGCCTGGGCGACCATCCCGCTGACGTCATGGGCCACGAAGTCGTGGAGGTCGTGGGCGAGTTCGAGCCGCTGGGCACGGCGGGCCGCCGCCACCGAGCGGCGCCGGGTGTCGTCCAGCCCCCGTAGGTAGAGCCCGACCAGGACGGCCGGCAGCGCGAGCGCCGAGCCGAACCCGAAGAGGGTCAGCCCGTCCTGCGGGCCCGCGATCCCCTGGAACCGGGACGGCCAGAGCGCGACCGCGCCGCCGACCGTCCAGACCGCCACCGCCCCGCGCCGGCCCCCCTCGGCGCGCAGTGTGACGACCACCAGGGCGAGCAGGGCGACGAGTTCGAGCAGCCCGACCGCGCCCGTCCAGCGCTCGGCCTCGGTCCACCGGCCGGTGGACCAGACGCCCGCCGTGGCCCCGACCGACACCGCGCCGGCCGCACCCGTCACCACCGCCGTCCCGAACCGGGACCGCAACCACCACCCGCAGAGGACCGCCACCGGGGTGGCCAACGCCGGCATCTGATTCATCGTCGCCTCCTTCCTGCGGGAAGCCTACGGATCGCCGGAGCGCTCCGCCTGTGCCGATCGGCACATTTCCGCACCCGTTCCGAGCAGCGAAGACAGCCCGATCGGCACTGATGGCGGCCCCTGCCCGAGGGCCACTCTTGATCCCGTCGGAACCGGCCGCCGTGGCCGGCCGGAGGGGAGTCCGTCACCATGTCCACCACCACCGGCGGGACCGCCGCCTTCGCCGCTTCCGCAGGAGCCGGTTCCGCGGTACCGCGCAAGCGCGCCGTCCGGCCGGCCGGCACCCCGCGCTGGGCCGAGCTGGCCGCCCGCGCCACCGTCTGGACCACCGTGCCCTCCGGGCTCTGGCGGCTCGCCCTCGGCCTCGGCGTCCCGGTCGGCTTCAGCGGGGAGATGGCCGCGGTGTTCGAGGGCAACACCCCGGGCTGGGGCACCGCGCACCTCGTCGCGCTGAGCGGGCTGGCCGAGTTGCTGGCCTTCCTCACCCTGGGGCTGGTCCGCCCCTGGGGCGAGGTGGTTCCCCGCTGGCTCCCGTTCATCGGCGGCCGGGCCGTCCGGCCGCTCGCCGCGATCGTCCCCGCCGCACTCGGATCTGCCGTCCTGATCCTGCTCGCCACGACTTCCCTGCTCGGCGGCTGGGCCCACGAGTTGAGCAGTCCGGACGCTCCGCAGGGCCTGGCCGGAGTGATCATGACCCTCTGCTACCTGCCGATGGTCGCCTGGGGCCCGCTGGTCGCCGCGGTCACCGTCGCCTACGCCCGCCGCACCCTGGGGCGTCGCCGATGAGCACCTCCGCCCCGTCCGGCCGTCACGCCGGGACCGACGCCCGCTCCACCGGTTGCGCCTCCTCCCGGCGGGGCACCGCGGCGGTCCGCCGGCCCCACTCGGTGCCGACCAGGACGAGGGCGCCGCCCAGCAGGGCGAGCGGCCCGAGGTGGTTGCCGGCCAGGGTGATGCCGAACACCGCCGCCCAGAGCGGTTCGGTGCCCAGCAGCAGGCTGACCCGGGAGGGCGAGGTGGTGCGGACGGCCCACATCTGCACGAAGAACGCGAACAGCGTGCAGAGCAGCGCCAGGTGCAGCAGCCAGCCCCACTGGGCCGGCCCGTAGGCGGCAGCGACCGACCAGGGCAGCGGACCGGCGAACGGGGCGACGGCGGCGAACACCAGCGTCGCGGTCGCGAGCTGGACCCAGGTGACGGCCAGGGTGTCGCTCTCCCGGATCGCCCGGGTCCGGGCGGTGGCCAGCACGTTGACCGTCCGCACCACGGCGGCGCCGAGCACCAGCAGGTCGCCCGAGGCCGGGGCGCGCAGCCCGCCGTCCCCGGTGAGCAGCGCGATGCCCACCACCGCCAGGGCGGCCGCCGCGAGGAAGGAACGCGGCAGCGGCATCCGGGCCAGCGCGCTCTCCGCGAGAGGAGTGAACACGATCGTGAGGCTGATGATCAGACCGGCGTTGGTCGCCGAGGTGTGCACCGCACCGAACGTCTCCAGGAGGAAGATCGCCCCGAGCACCAGTCCCAGTCCGGCTCCGGCCAGCCACTCGGCGCGCCGCAACCGCCGCAGCGGACTCCAGGCGGCCAGTCCCAGGACGGGCAGCACCAGGCCGAACCGCAGCACCAGCATCGCCACCACCGTCCCCGGTTCGGCCACCCGCTGCACCGCCAGGAAGCTCGACCCCCACACCACCGCCACCAGCAGCACCGGAAGGTCACGCAACAGGGTGGAGGACGGAGCGCGCACGGCGGAGCCTCTCGGAGCGAGCGGGGAGCGGCACACGAGAGTCACGCACGTCGTCGGACGGATCCCGGAGCAGAGCGGGACCCGCCATCTTCGCGCACCGCCCCGCCACGGATCAACGGTTCTCCGCCCCCTATCGGATCTCCACCCCGCCGTGGATGATGTCGCCATGCCAAGCCAGCCATCCCCCACCCATCGGAAGGCCAGTCAAGTGACGCGCAAGCACTGGGCGTTGATCGCCGCTGCCACCGTCCTGCCGCTCGTCGCGAGCACCGGCACCGCCGTCGCGGACACCCCGTCGACCGGTTCCGGCACCGGCTCCGCCGGGGTCACCTGCACCTACACCCCGGCCGTCCCCGCCGACAACTTCAAGGGCATCCCGGTCTTCAACGCCCGAAAGGCGGCCAAACCGTACAAGGCGACCCTGAAGACCTCCCAGGGCGCGATCACCTTCCAGGCGCTCACCGACAAGGCCCCCTGCACCACCTTCTCGTTCCGGTTCCTCGCCGAGCGCGACTACTACGACCGCAGTCACTGCCACCGGCTCACCACCCAGCGGCTCTTCGTGCTGCAGTGCGGTGACCCGACCGGGACCGGCAGCGGCGGCCCGGGCTACTCCTTCCCGGACGAGAACCTGGAGGGCGCCACCTACCCGGCCGGCACCGTCGCGATGGCCAACGCGGGACCCAACACCAACGGCAGCCAGTTCTTCTTCGTCTGGAAGGACACCAAGCTGTCCCCCGCCTACACCCCGTTCGGCCGGGTCACCGAGGGCCTGGACGTGCTGCAGAAGATCGCCGCCGGTGGCGAGGACGACCAGAACAGCCCCGGCGACGGCTTCCCGACCCTGCCGGTGAACATCCGCAATGTGAAGATCTCCGCCCGCTGACCACCCGCCGGCCACCCGGCTGAGCCGTCCGTCGGACTCCCGTACGGTGGAGCGGGCCCACTTGCCGGCCCATTTACCGGCCCACCCACGGGCCCACCCACGGGCCCGCCCGAGGGCCACCGACACCGTACGGGAGCGGACCGCATGGACAGCAGGATCTGGGAAAGCGTCGACCACCTGGTCGCCTGGCTCGACGAGGAGACCCCGCTCCCCCCGCAGGAGGAGCGGCTCGCCCGCATCCTCAAGCTCACCGAGGAGGTCGGCGAGGTCAGCGCCGCGGTGATCGGTGCCACCGGCCAGAACCCGCGCAAGGGCGTCACCCACAGCTGGGAGGACGTCCAGCACGAGCTGTGCGACGTGGTCTTCTCCGCCCTGGTCGCCCTGCGCACGCTCACCCCGGACGCGGCCCGGGTCTTCGCCGACCGCCTCGCCTACGTCGAGCAGCGCTCCGCCGCCGGCCGCACCCAGGGCGGCTGACGGCGGAACCACCCGGTCAGGCGTCGGGCGTCAGGCGTCGGGCATCAGGCGTTCGGCGCGGCCTTGGCCAGGCCGTTGATGATGCGGTCCATGGCGTCACCGCCCTGCGGGTCGGTGAGGTTGGCGAGGAGCTTGAGGACGAACCGCATCAGCATCGGGTGGGTCAGCCCGCGCTGGGTGGCGAGCTGCATGACCTTCGGGTTGCCGATGAGCTTCACGAAGGCCCGGCCGAGCGTGTAGTAGCCGCCGTAGACGTCCTTGAGGATGCGCGGGTAGGCCTGGAGCGCGCGCTCCCGGCCGCCGTCGGTGACCCGGGCGAGGGCCTGGACGATCACCCCGGCGGCGATCTGACCGGATTCCATCGCGTAGGCGATGCCCTCGCCGTTGAACGGGTTGACCATGCCGCCCGCGTCGCCGACCAGCAGCAGGCCCCGGGTGTAGTGCGGCTGCCGGTTGAAGGCCATCGGCAGGGCCGCCCCGCGGATCGGGTCGGTCATGTTCTCCGGCGTGTAGCCCCACTCCTCCGGCATGCTCGCGCACCAGGCCTTGAGCACCTCGCGCCAGTCCAGCTCGCCGAAGGCCGGCGAGGAGTTGAGGATGCCGAGACCGACGTTGGAGGTGCCGTCGCCCATGCCGAAGACCCAGCCGTAGCCGGGCAGCAGCTTGCGCTCCCCGCCGCGGGTGTCCCACAGCTCCAGCCAGGACTCCAGGTAGTCGTCGTCGTGGCGCGGGGAGGTGAAGTAGGTGCGGTAGGCGACGCCCATCGGGCGGTCCTCCCGGCGGTGCAGGCCCATGGCGAGCGAGAGCCGGGTGGAGTTGCCGTCGGCGGCCACCACCAGCGGGGCCCGGAAGGTCACCGGCCGCTTCTCCTCCCCGAGCCTGGCGGTCACCCCGACGATCCGGCCGGTCCGCTCGTCCAGCACCGGGCCGCTGACGTTGCAGCGCTCGTAGAGCCGGGCCCCGGCCTTCTCCGCCTGACGGGCGAGCAGCTCGTCGAAGTCGGCGCGCTTGCGGACCAGGCCGTAGTCCGGGAAGGACGAGAGCTCGGGCCAGTCCAGCTCCAGCCGGACCCCGCCGCCGATGATCCGCAGGCCCTTGTTGTGCAGCCAGCCGTTCTCGGTGGACACGTCGATGCCCATGTCCACCAGCTGCTTGGTGGCCCGCGGGGTGAGGCCGTCGCCGCAGACCTTCTCCCGGGGGAAGCTGGTCTTCTCCAGCAGCAGCACGTCCAGGCCCGCCTGCGCGAGGTGGTAGGCGGTGGTGGACCCGGCCGGGCCCGCGCCGACCACGATGACGTCCGCGGTGCTCTCCACAACGCCTGCGCTCAGGTCAACGGCGGTCTCGGACACGGTGGGCACACTCCTGCTGGGGGTCGGCCGGCCGGCGGGGGCCGGCCCGGCTGGGCTTGGACGAGTCTATGAGCTGCGGACGCCGCCGCGGCCGGTCCGGCGGGCCTGCCGCCACGGCCGGTCGCGGCAGGCCGGCCACCGCGGCCGGCCACAGCTGCCGGTCAGACCTTGTGGGCGCGGTGCAGCGCGACGATCCCGCCGGTCAGGTTGCGCCAGGCCACCTTGGACCAGCCGGCCTCCTGGAGCTTGGCGGCCAGCGCCGGCTGGTCGGGCCACTCGCGGATCGATTCGGCGAGGTAGACGTACGCGTCCGGGTTGCTGCTGACCGCGGTGGCGACCGGCGGAAGCGCGCGCATCAGGTACTCGGTGTAGACCGTCCGGAACGGCGTCCAGGTCGGCGTGGAGAACTCGCAGATGACCAGCTTGCCGCCGGGCTTGGTGACCCGCCGCATCTCGCTCAGCGCCGCCCCGGTGTCATGGACGTTGCGCAGCGCGAAGGAGATCGTCACCGAGTCGAAGGTGTCGTCGGCGAACGGCAGCCTGGTGGCGTCCCCGGCGGTCAGCGCCAGCTCCGGGTGGCGGCGCTTGCCCTCGGCGAGCATCCCGACCGAGAAGTCGCACGGGACGACCTTCGCCCCGGCCTCCGCGAAGGGCAGCGAGGAGGTGCCGGTGCCGGCCCCGAGGTCGAGCACGACGTCCCCCGGTCCGGCGGCCACCGCCTCGGCCACCGCCCGGCGCCAGGCGCGGGCCTGGCCGAGCGAGAGAACGTCATTGGTGCGGTCGTACTTGGCCGCGACGTCGTCGAACATGGCGGCGACTTCGTGCGGCTGCTTGTCCAGGGAGGCTCGGGTCACGCCCCCCATTGTTCACCCTGGCCCCGACGATCCGGGCAAGGGGGCGTCTTCCGGGCGCTCCCGACGAGCGGACCCGGGTGTTGAGCCGGGGATCGAACCGGGGGTCCACCCGGGCGCGGCCCCGGCGGACGGACCGGTGCGGCCCCGGTGGACGGACCCGCCGCGCACCTCGGCTCAGTGCAGGCCGCGCCGCCCGCCCGCGCGGCGCCGGCGGCGCGAGCGCTTGCCCTGCGTTATCGCCGGCATCCCGTCGGCCAGCGCCTCGGTCGCCAGGGCGACGGTGGTGGCGAGGCGGTTCTGCCCGCTCCGGACGGCCACCGCCCGCCGGTGCCGCCGGATCCGCAGCAGGCAGACGGCGAACATCACCACCGCCACCGGCACGCTGAACCGGGCCAGTCCGACGCCGACCGGCTGCGGGTAGGTGTCACCGCAGATCCGCACGACCTTGGGCTCGTCGGCGGCGTGCTCCAGGCAGACGGTCTCCCCGACCGCGGTGCCCTCCGCCAGCGGCAGCGCGGTGGCGGTGTGGTGCTGGCCGGCCGCCTGGTAGCTGACGGTGCTGTAGGAGCCGCCGCCGCTCGGCAGCTGGGTCACCACGCCTTGGACCCGCACCGGGTGGGCCCCGATCCGGTCGGCCTGCTCGGCCTGACGCCACCCCAGCAGGCACATCCCGACGGCCAGCACGGCGCTGAGCACGGCGGTGAGGTACCAGCCACGGCCCAACCGCGGGGAGCGCTGCGGGGGGACGGTCGCGGATCGCATGGTTCCTGTCCTGGCTTGCGTTCGGGGCCTGGGACGGGGCCCCGCCGCCCGCGGGCACGGGCGAGGTGTGGTGAGGGTACGGACTGAGCTGAGCGGGATGCTATCCGCTGGCGGGCCCTCAGGTCACGGCGAAGGGACAATCAGGCCACGGGGACGAAGCAGCAGTTCAGTGGCACACGAAGCAAGTCCCGGGTGTCGCAAGGGAGTACGAGGGAACGCGACTGGACCGTACGACTACCGACGAGTAGCGTACGACCGGGAGCGCAGCCGGGAACGCGCACGCGCTCGGGACCGGGCGCGCTCAGCGCCGCCGGAACACCAGTCGGCCGGCCAGCACGGTGGCCCGGCAGCCCCCTGCGGCACCCGGACCGTCCGGACCGTCCGCCGCGGACGCGAACACCGCGAAGTCGGCCCGGCCCCCGGCGGCCACCCGCCCGTGCACCGCCTCGGCGAGCGGCAGCACGGCCAGCGGGTCCAGCGGCCCGGCCCCTGCGTCCGTCCCGGCCCCCGGCGGCACGACCAGGCCGGACCGGGCCACCGCCGTCCGCACTGAGGCGCGCTCGAACGGCCCGGCCACCGCCGTCACACCGGAGCCCAGCATCCGCTGCAGCCCGCGCCGGGCACTCGCCCCGCAGCGCGTCTCGTCCCGCTCCCCCGCCAGCCCGTCCGGTACCGGCTCGTCCCCGACCCCTTCGCGCGGGTCCGGGTGGTACGCCCGCTCCAGCAGCCAGTGCCCGTACGGGTTGCGCAGCCCCGGCGTGAGCAGCGCGTCGCCCCAGTCCCTGACCCGGGCCGCCGGGTGCGCCGCCGCCAAGTCGGCGTACGGCCCGACCGCCTCGACCAGCTCGTCACGCACCAGCACCGCCCCGTCGGCGTGGGACGGGGCGGTGGGATCGGCCGGGTCGGGCAGCACGAGGGCGGCCCGGTGCAGGGTCAGCACGGCGGGACGGCTCCTCAGCCGTTGTCGAGGATCTTCAGCTCGGGGTGCGCGGTGCCGCCCTCGATCGCGGTGGAGGCGATGTGCGAGGCGACCCGCGGGTCGACCGGGTCGTTGGCCGGGTCGTCCAGCACCCGCAGGTGCTCGTACGTGGTCGAGCGCTGCGCGGGGACGCGGTCGGCGGCCCGGATCAGGTGGATCAGCTCGGTGAGGTTGGAGCGGTGCTTGGCGCCGGCCGCCGAGACCACGTTCTCCTCCAGCATGACCGAGCCGAGGTCGTCCGCGCCGTAGTGCAGCGACAGCTGGCCTGCCTCCTTGCCGGTGGTCAGCCAGGAGCCCTGGATGTGGGCGACGTTGTCGAGGAACAGGCGGGCGATGGCGATCATCCGCAGGTACTCGAAGACGGTCGCCTGGGTCGACCCCTTCAGGTGGTTGTTCTGCGGCTGGTAGGTGTACGGGATGAAGGCGCGGAAGCCGCCGGTGCGGTCCTGCACGTCGCGGATCATCCGCAGGTGCTCGATCCGCTCGGCGTTGGTCTCGCCGGTGCCCATCAGCATGGTGGAGGTGGACTCCACGCCCAGGCCGTGGGCGGCCTCCATGATCTCCAGCCAGCGCTCGCCGGACTCCTTGAGCGGCGCGATCGCCTTGCGCGGGCGCTCCGGCAGCAGCTCGGCGCCGGCGCCGGCGAAGGAGTCCAGGCCCGCCTTGTGGATCCGGGTGATGGCCTCCTCGATCGAGACGCCGGAGATCCGCGCCATGTGCTCGACCTCGGACGCGCCCAGCGAGTGGATCACCAGCTGCGGGAAGTCCGCCTTGATCGCCGAGAAGGCGCGCTCGTAGTACTCGACGCCGTAGTCCGGGTGGTGGCCGCCCTGGAACATGATCTGGGTGCCGCCCAGCTCGACGGTCTCGGCGCAGCGGCGCAGGATCTCGTCGAGGTCGCGGGACCAGCCCTTGTCGCTCTTCGGCGGCACGTAGAAGGCGCAGAACTTGCAGGCCGTCACGCAGACGTTGGTGTAGTTGATGTTGCGCTCGATGATGTACGTCGCGATGTGCTCGGTACCCGCGTAGCGGCGGCGGCGCACCGCGTCGGCCGCCGAGCCGAGCGCGTGCAGCGGGGCGGAGCGGTAGAGCTCCAGCGCCTCCTCCGGGCTGATCCGGCCGCCGCCGGCCGCCCGGGCGAGCACGGCCTCCAGGTCGGTGCTGGGCGCATCGAGGGTGGTCGCTGCGAGCTCGGACACCTGGCGGCCTTCTCTCTCTCGGGTACTTCGGGTACTTCGCGTGCTACGACGTGCGACAACGCCCCGCCGGGGCACCGGTCGCATCCGGATCAGCCTACGCCAGCGCTCTCCGGCCCCCGCGTCAGCCCGTCCGCCGCAGCGTCCCGGAGGGGTTGCCGGCGCTGGGGTCGGCGGAGGTGAAGCGGATCGTGCCGTCCTCCTGCAGCGCGAGCGTCTCGGCGTACGAGCCGCCGGTGCACGCCCCGGGCAGCGAGGAGCGGACCAGCCGGGAGGCGAGGACCAGTTTCCGCGGCTCGGCCGTGGTGAGCGTCCAGGCGCCCTCGCAGGTGATCGAGAGCAGTCCGGTCAGCTCGTTGCGGCTGGTCACGGCGTCCTGCCCGACCGCCGCACGGCCGATGACCAGCGTGGTGCTGCCGGAGGGCACACCCTTCTGCGTCGTCATCTCCCCGCGCCAGGTACCGAGGAACGGCTCCGGCACGGCGTTCGGCCCGGTCGCCGTGCCCGAGGGCGCCGCAGTCCCCGAGGGCGAGGCCGTACCCGAAGGCGAGGCCGTCCCCGAAGGCGCGGCCGTCGGCGTCGGGGACTGCGGCAACGGCAGCGCCTGCGTGGGGTTCCCGGTCGTCGCGACGGTGGGCCCCGGCTCGCCCGGCCCCCACACCCGGTACGCCCCGTACCCGCCGCCCGCGAGCGCCAGCAGCACCGCGCCGGCCGCCAACCAGGCCGCGCCCCGCCGTCGGGGGGCGCCCCCGTCCGTCGGCGCGCCCCCGCCCGGCGCCCGGGTCGGCGTCCGCTCCCCCTGCGCCGGCCCCGCCCCGAAGGAGGGCGCGGCGGCCCCGGCCCCCGCCTCCAGGTCCAGCAACTGCACCGCGCTGCGCCCGACGGCACCGGCGGCAGCCACCCGCCGCCGTCCCGCCCCAGCCGCCCGACGGCCGCGTCGTCCGGGTCCAGCCACTCCCCCAGCCGCCGCGGCGTCGGCCGGGCCGCCGGGTCCTTGGCCAGGCAGCCGAGCACGATCGAGCGCAGCGGCCCGTCCAGCCCGGCCAGGTCCGGCTCCTCGTGCACCACCCGGTACAGCAGGACGGCCGCGCTCACCCCCTCCCCGAACGGGTGCACCCCGGTGGCCGCGTAGGCGAGCACCGCGCCGAGCGAGAAGACGTCGCCGGGCGGCCCGACCGGCCGCCCGTTCGCCTGTTCGGGCGACATGAAGCCGGGCGACCCCACCACGAATCCGGACCGGGTGAGCCCGGTGGCCGCGTCGAGGGCCCGGGCGATGCCGAAGTCGATCAGCCGCGGGCCGTCCAGGGTGAGCAGCACATTGGACGGTTTGACGTCCCGGTGCACCAGCCCGAGTCCGTGCACGTGTTCCAGCGCCTGCGCCAGGCCCGCCCCGAGGGTGCGCACGGCGGACTCGGGCAGCGGCCCGTACTGCCGGACGGCGCCGCCCAGCGCGGGGCCGGCGATGTAGCCGGTGGCCACCCAGGGGTGCGCGCCCTCGGTGTCGGCGTCCAGCACGGGCGCCGTCCAGGCGCCACCGACCCGGCGGGCGGCCTCGACCTCCTGCCGGAACCGGGCGCGGAACTCGGCGTCCTCGGCGAGTTCGCCGCGCACCACCTTGACCGCCACCGTGCGGCCGCCCGCCGTCCGGCCCAGGTAGACCCGGCCCATGCCGCCCGCGCCGAGCCGCCGCAGCAGCCGGTACCCGCCCACCGCGTCCGGGTCGTCCGATTCCAGTGGTTGCATCCCGCGCACGCTCCCGTCGCCCGCCCGCCCCGCCGCCGGGGCCGTCTCGCGTGCAGACGCTATCGGGCGGCGGGGGCGCCACGGGGGCGCTACGCGGGCGCGCTCAGGCCACCGGCTGCGGCACCGGCTCCAGCAGCCGGACGGCCACGTCGGGGGCGAAGCCGCTGTCGTGCGCGACCCGCCGGGCGAACTCGGCGAGCCCGGCCAACTGCCGCTCGCCGAGCGAGAAGTCCAGCGCCTCGCTGAAGTACCGCTCCAGCACCCCGGCGTCGAAGGCCTCCCAGCGGGCCGCCTGCTCGGCCACCTCGCGGGACTCGACCAGCGAGAGGTCCCGGGACTCCAGGAAGGCCCGGTGGACGGCCGCGGTCAGCCCGGGGCGCCGCTCGACGAAGTCGCGGCGGGCGGCCCAGACGGCGAAGACGAACGGCAGCCCGGTCCACTCCTTCCACATCTCGCCCAGGTCGTGCACGGCCAGGCCCTGCTCGGCGGCCTGTCCCAGGTAGGCGCGCAGCGCCGGGTCGCCGATCAGCACGGCCGCGTCGGCCTCGGCGAGCATCGCGTCCAGGTCGGGCGGGCAGCTGAAGTACTCCGGCTGCACCCCTTCGCGCTCCTCCAGCAGCAGCCGGGCGAGCCGGACGGAGGTGCGGCTGGTGGAGCCGAGCGCGACCCGCCGGCCGTCCAGTTCGGCCAGCGGCAGCTTGCTGACGATCACGCAGGACATCACCGGGCCGTCGCTGCCCACCGCGATGTCCGGGAGCACCAGCAGTTCGTCCGCGTGCCGCAGGTACTCCACGCAGGTGATCGGGCCGATGTCCAGGGAGCCGTCGACCAGCTGGTCGCTCAGCTTCTCCGGGGTGTCCTTGGTGAGGTCCAGATCGAGCAGGTTGCCGGTCCTGGCCAGCCCCCAGTAGAGGGGTACGCAGTTGAGGAACTGAATGTGCCCGACCCGGGGCCGGACCGGGGTGTTCTCCTGGGGCTCCCGCGTTTCCGCTTCCGGTACTGCCACTGCGCCGCTCCCTTGCTGTTCGTGCGCCTCCCCGCAGGGTATGCCCGTCGTCCCGGGAGCCCCGCACCGCCCTTCCGGGACGCACCGCAGCACACCGCACCGAGCGTCACAACGGCCTTACGACACGCACTGTCCAGCCCGCAAGTCACCCCTGGTCGTCACAGCAGCCGCATGCTAGCGTTGCCCTCAGTTGCAGTTTGATTCCCCTTGCAGTACTTGAAGCCTGCGGAGCATGTAACCGCAGGCTTTTCGTAGTTTTTCAGCAATATCGAAAAACTCCGGACCCGTCCGGAGGCAGGGCGATCAGCGCAGCGGACCGGGTGCCACACGGTGTGGCCCCGACACGTCCCTCGCAAGGAGAACGGCATGGCTCAGGGAACCGTCAAGTGGTTCAACGCTGAGAAGGGCTTCGGCTTCATCGCCCAGGATGGCGGCGGCCCCGACGTCTTCGTCCACTACTCCGCCATCAACGCGAGCGGTTTCCGCTCGCTGGAGGAGAACCAGGCGGTCAGCTTCGACGTCACCCAGGGCCCGAAGGGCCCGCAGGCGGAGAACGTCACCGTTATCTGACCATCCTCAATGATGATCTGATCGCTCGGGACCCGTCGGGTCCGCAGGCGGCCGCCGGCCGTCACCGTGAGCACAAGAGCAGCAGTACCCAAGGGGGCCCGCCGTTCGGCGGGCCCCCTGCCTTGTCCCCCGGTGT
>NZ_JBHVER010000069.1:0-34571 GCF_042802195.1 Kitasatospora sp. NPDC057500
GCCATGCCGCGCGGGGCACCTCTTTGTCTTCTTCTATCTCTAGAAGTCGTCGTCGAAGGAGACCGAGCCCTCGACGGCGACCTGGTAGGCCGACACGCGGCGCTCGAAGAAGTTGGTCAGCTCCTGGACGTTCTGCAGCTCCATGAAGCCGAACGGGTTCGTCGAGCCGTAGCGGATCGGGAGGCCGAGGCGGGCGAGGCGCTGGTCGGCCACGGCCTGGAGGTACTCGCGCATCGACTCGGTGTTCATGCCGGGCAGGCCGTCACCGCAGAGGTCGCGGGCGAACTGGAGCTCGGCCTCGACGGCCTCCTCCAGCATCTCCGTGACCTGCTTGGCCATCTCGTCGTCGAAGAGGTCGGGCTCCTCCTCGCGGACGGTGTCGACCACCGACATGGCGAAGTCCATGTGCATGGACTCGTCGCGGAACACCCAGTTGGTGCCGGTCGCCAGGCCGTGCAGCAGGCCCCGGCTGCGGAACCAGTACACGTACGCGAACGCACCGTAGAAGAACAGGCCCTCGACGCACGCCGCGAAGCAGATCAGGTTGATGAGGAACGCGCGGCGGTCCTCCTTGGTCTGCAGCGAGTCGATGTGGTCGACCGCGTTCATGTACTTGAAGCAGAACTGGGCCTTCTGGTGGATGGAGGGGATGTTCTCCACCGCGGCGAAGGCCGCGTTGCGGTCCTCCGGGTCCGGAAGGTAGGTGTCCAGCAGCGTCAGATAGAACTGGACGTGCACGGCCTCCTCGAACAGCTGACGGCTCAGGTAGAGCCGCGCCTCCGGGGAGTTGATGTGCTTGTAGAGGCTCAGCACCACGTTGTTCGCGACGATCGAGTCGCCGGTCGCGAAGAACGCGACCAGCCGGCCGATCATGTGACGCTCGCCCTCGCTCAGCTTCGCCAGGTCGGCGACGTCCGAGTGCAGGTCCACCTCCTCCACCGTCCAGGTGTTCTTGATGGCGTCGCGGTACCGGTCGTAGAACGACGGGTAGCGCATCGGGCGCAGCGTCAGCTCGAAGCCGGGGTCGAGCAGCATCTTGCGGTCGTCGTCGGACATTACTGGCAGGCCTCGCAGGACTCGGGGTTCTCCAGGGAGCAGGCCAGCGCGGCCTCTTCCTCGGGGGTGAGGGTGGGCGCGTTCACGGGCACCGGCGCGGCGGCGCGGGCGGTGCCGGACGCGGCCTGGGCGATCCGGGTGGCCGGGCGCGAGCGCAGGTAGTAGGTGGTCTTCAGGCCGACCTTCCACGCGTAGGCGTACATCGAGCTGAGCTTGCCGATGGTCGGCGCGGCCATGAACAGGTTCAGCGACTGGCTCTGGTCGATGTACGGCATGCGGGCCGCGGCCAGGTCGATCAGCGCGCGCTGCGGCAGCTCCCACGCCGTGCGGTACAGCGAGCGGATCTCGGCGGGCAGCCAGCCGAGGTCCTGCACCGAGCCGTTGGCGTCGCGCAGCGCGTCGCGGGTCTGCTGGTCCCAGACGCCCAGTTCCTTGAGGTCGCGCACCAGGTAGGGGTTGACCTGGAGGAACTCGCCGGAGAGGGTCTCGCGCTTGAACAGGTTGGACACCTGCGGCTCGATGCACTCGTACACGCCGGCGATGGACGCGATGGTCGCGGTCGGCGCGATGGCGAGCAGCAGCGAGTTGCGCAGGCCGGTCCCGGCGATCCGGGTGCGCAGGGCGGCCCAGCGGTCGGCCCACTCGGGAGCGGCGGAACCGAAGTGGTCGATGTGCAGCTCGCCGCGGGCGGCGCGGGTCTCGCCGTAGGCCTCGTGGCGGCCCAGCTGCTCGGCCAGGTCGGCGGAGCGCTCGTAGGCGGTGAGCATGATGCGCTCGGCGATCAGGGTGGAGAGCGCCTTGGCCTCGGCCGAGTCGAAGTCGATCCGCAGCTGGAAGAAGACGTCCTGGAGGCCCATCACGCCGAGGCCCACCGGCCGCCAGCGCGAGTTGGAGGCGCCGGCCTCGGGGGTCGGGTAGAAGTTGATGTCCACCACGCGGTCGAGGAAGGTGACGGCCGTGCGCACGGTGGCGTCCAGGCGCTCCCAGTCCATCGCGTTCAGCAGGTCGCCGGCCGACGCGCCCTCGGCCACGTGGGCGCCGAGGTTGACCGAGCCGAGGTTGCAGACGGCGGTCTCGGAGTCGTCGGTGACCTCCAGGATCTCCGTGCAGAGGTTGGAGGAGTGCACCGTGCGGCCGGGCAGCGCGGTCTGGTTGGCGGCGCGGTTGGAGGCGTCCTTGAAGGTCATCCAGCCGTTGCCGGTCTGCGCCAGGGTGCGCATCATCCGGGCGTAGAGGGTCTGCGCGGGGATGGTGCGCACGGCCTTGCCGGCCAGCTCGGCCTTCAGGTAGGCCTCGTCGAACTCCTCGCCCCACAGGTCGACCAGCTCGGGGACGTCGGCGGGGGAGAACAGCGACCAGTCGGCGTTGGCGTTGACCCGGCGCATGAACTCGTCCGGGATCCAGTGCGCCAGGTTGAGGTTGTGGGTGCGGCGCGCCTCCTCACCGGTGTTGTCGCGCAGCTCCAGGAACTCCTCGATGTCCGCGTGCCAGGTCTCCAGGTAGACGCAGGCCGCGCCCTTGCGGCGGCCGCCCTGGTTGACGGCGGCGACCGAGGAGTCGAGGGTGCGCAGGAACGGCACGATGCCGTTGGACTTGCCGTTGGTGCCGCGGATCAGCGAGCCGCGCGAGCGGATCCGGGAGTAGGACAGGCCGATGCCGCCGGCGTGCTTGGACAGCCGGGCGATCTGCGCGTAGCGGGAGTAGATCGAGTCCAGGTTGTCCAGCGGGGAGTCCAGCAGGTAGCAGCTGGACATCTGGGGGTGCCGGGTGCCGGAGTTGAAGAGGGTCGGCGAGGAGGTCAGGTACTCCAGCCGGCTCATCAGGCGGTACAGCTCGGCGACCTCGGCGACCGACTGCTCGGTGTCGCCGACCGCCAGGCCACAGGCGACGCGGAGCAGGAAGTACTGCGGGGTCTCGACGACCTTGCGGGTGATCGGGTGGCGCAGCAGGTACCGGGACTGCACGGTGCGCAGGCCGAAGTACTCGAAGCGGTCGTCGCCGCTCAGGTCGACCAGGGCGTCGAGGGCGGCGGTGTGCTTGGCGACGAAGTCGGCGGTGGTGTCGCCGATCAGGCCCTCGGCGTGGCCGACCGCGATCGAGGTGGAGAACGAGACCACGCCCTGGCTCGCCGCCTCGTCCACGATCTCCAGCGCGAGCAGGCGGGCCGCGAGCTTGGAGTACTGCGGGTCCTCGGCGATCATCGACGCGGCGGCGTCGACGGCCAGCCCGCGCAGCTCGGCGAAGTCCGAGCCGGCGTGGCGGCCGCGGAGCGCGGCGGCGGCGACATGGCCGGGGTCGACCTGGGGGAGGTCGGCGCTGCGGTCGGTCAGGAGGCGCAGGAGCGCACCGCCGGGGTCGGAGACCGTCGGGTCGGCGGGGGCGGAGCTGGAACCCTGGGCGGGCAGGGTGGCTGAGGCAGCGGTGGTCAAGGCGCTCTCTCCTGGCGGCGGTCGGCGGCGTGGCTCGGGGTACCGGACCGTTCGGGGCAGGGGAGCTCGCCGCGCGGCCCGGAGGCGTCGCGCGCGTGTCGTCCCCGGCCCGCCCGCGAGGCCCGGATGGTGGTGCTGGTGCCATGGCCCCTGCGGGGAGGCGTCGGCACGCCGTCGGCAGGTACTCGGACTCGCGGAGCCCCTCGGGGAGGCGGCCGCACACCGCTGCGGGGCAGTCCCGGACTCGCACCGGGTTCCCCTGCGTCGACAGCAGGAGTGAGCATACATCTAGTGCCGTCTGTCAGACGAAGCCCCAGATGTAGTGTCGCGAGGCTTCGTGTCGGCGGTCGGGTGCGATAGGCTGCCGGGGTTTCCAGCGGCCGTCAGACGGGCGCGTGCCACTCCTGGGCGGCGCGTGTGGCGCACAGCCGCATCCGCACCTGCTGGGAGCCCGTTCCGGTGCCGGTGGGGCCGGTGGCGGGGTTCTCCACGCACTTTCCGGTGCCCTCGTTCCGTAGCTGCCCGGTGTCGGTGGCATGCCAGCGCTGGTCGGGCCGGTGGGTGCAGCCGGTCAGGACCGGGAAGCCAATGGCCGGGTCCTCCAGGCAGCGTCCGGTCTGGCCGATGGAGCCGTCCTCGCCCGTGCTCCAGGTCTGGGCCGGGGATCCGTCGCAGGTGGCGACGCCCACCAGGGCCGGATCGCCGGCCACCCGGCTGTCCAGGCAGTAGCCGGGCACTGCGGAGGTGATCGCACCGCCGGGGCGACCTGCGGCGACGTCGAAGGAGAACGCGTCGGTGCTGAGGCCCGTGCCGCCCTCCCAGATCTCGAAGCCGGCCTGGACGGCGCACAGGTAGGAGCCGGCCGGGACGTAGCCGCGCTGGACCGCGTCGTGGGTGAAGGCGCGCAGGTCGAGATCGGTGACGACGTTGGTGGCGGAGACCGACTCGTAGGTGATCAGGGTGTGGCTGCTCTTCTTCGGCGCCTCGTACACCCGGTAGGAGTGGCCGCCGGTACGCAGCTCGCCGGACCGCTTGCCGAACGGCGAGGTGCCGTTGCCGCGCAGCCAGATCATCACCTCGGCGCTCTCGGTGAAGGAGCAGCTGCCCTGGACGGTGCTGTACCAGAGGTCGTAGGAGGCGTTCCAGATGCCGCCGTCGACCTGGGTGGTGCGCCAACTGCTGGTGGCGTACCGCAGGTTGTCGACGGCGACGGGCAGTGGGCTGACGCCGTCGCCGCCGAGGGGGGTGCTGATGTGCGGGTAGGCGCCGGGGCCGCGGTCCGGGTCGGTGAGATTGCCGCGGGCGACCGCGCTGCGGGTGACGGTGAAGACGGCGCTGTCGGCGCTGCCACGGATGCACAGGCCGCCCCCGGCGTTCCACTCGTTGGGGTTGATGATGTAGCGCCCGGAGTCCACCGGCTGCGAGGGGTAGCGGTTCTGCGCGGTGGAGCACAGTTCGCCGGGCTCGGCAGAGGCCAGCGGCGGCGGGGTTTCGGCGGCGGGGGCGGGGGCCGGGGCGCTCTTGCGCGGGATCAGCACAGCGCACAGGCAGAGCATCAGTAGGGTGGTCGGCGCGAGCCACCACCAGGCACGCGTCCGGGGGCGCCGGAGTGCGGGCGGGTTCGGGCGGGCCATGATGTCTCGCCTCCCAACGGGTACTGGTGTTCGGTGTGTGCCGGTGGTCGCCTCCGGCGTCGTCGCGAGTGGGGCGTGTCCGCCGTTCGGCCGAGGCTATCCGGCGTTGGCCGACGGACTGGTCCGCGGCTTGGTGGCGGTCGGCTTCCTCGTGGGAGTGCTTGAGCCGGACGGCCGGGGAGTGGTCGGGGCGGACGGCTTCGCGCTCGGCGTTGGCGAGGCGCTGGGGGAGGTGGCTGGGGCCGGGGAAGCGGGCGGCGGGGCGGGCGGCGGCACGGCGGTCAGCAGCGGCTGGGAGCGGACGGTCCACTGCCCGGCGTACCGGGGTGCGGCAACGCCGGCAGCGTACGCTGCGCCGGCGGCCTCGGACGCGGTGACCCGCCAGTCGACCTCCTTGACGGCCTCGTACCAGATCAGGCCGATGATGTCGGGGTGCGCGGGTAGCTGTGCGAACATCTCGGTGATCCAGCGGGCTTTCTGGCCGGAGCTGTCGGTGGCGGCGGTTTCGGTGATCACCAGGGGCTTCTGGCTGAACATGCGCAGCTTCTTCAGCGTCGGCTCGAAGATCTGGTCGAACGAGGCGTACTTCTCCATGCCGATGGTGCCGTAGTAGCCGGACAGGCCGATCCAGTCGACGTAGTCGTCACCGGGGTAGAGCGACTCCAGCGGGGTGGCGTTCTCGTAGTCGAGGTTCGGGCTCCAGACCCAGACCACCTTGTCCGCGCCGGCCTGACGGAAGAGGTCGTGGACGTGCTTCCAGGCCTGCGCGTACTCGCCGCGGTGGTTGCCGTTGGACTGCTCCGCCCACGGGTACCAGTAGCCGTTCATCTCGTGGGCGAAGCGCAGTGCGATCGGGTAGCCGAGGCCCTTGACGCCCTCCGCCCACTGCTTGATGTACGTGTCGAACTCGCCGCCGATGATGCGGCGCAGCGCGTAGTCGGGCTGCTCGCCGCGGAGCTTGTCGACCTTTGACTCCTTGCGGAAGTCCCACGGCTCCCAGGCCACCATCGGCATGATTCCGCGTTCGGCCACGCTGTCGAAGATCCGGCGGTCGAACTGCTTGTCCCACCAGCCGACGGAGAACTCCAGCACACTCGGCCGGCGTTTCACCGCGGCGGTGAACTCGTCGACCGGACCGAAGTCATAGGGCCCGGCCTTGGTCATGATGCCCATGAACGCGTCGCCGGGCGCCGGGAACTGCGCCGGTGCGGCCGTCTCCGCCGGGGCCGGTTCGGCGCTCGGCCCGTCGCCCGCCGGTGCCGTGGAGGAGGGGGCGGACGGGGCGGCGGGGGCGGCGGTCGGGGCCGGCTGCTCGGCCAGCGCGGCGACCAGCCAGGGCGGCATCGCGGTCGGCGCGGCGCCGGCGAAGACGTAAGGCTCGGGCTCGTGGCGGGCGTTGTACTTCGGCGCGAGCACGAAGGTGTAGCCGACCATCAGCGCCAGCGCGAGCAGGCCGATGATCCGGGGCACGGTGATCCGCAGCATCAGCGACCGCCCTTCCGGCCGCCGCTGGCCGGGGCCGGCTCCAGCAAGTCCGCCAGTTCGTGTGCGGGGGGGCCGGCCATCCCGCTGGTCCGCTCCTTGCCGTCGCCGGTGCCGGAATCGTCCGGGGCGGTGTCCCGGCGGCGTTGGCGGGGCAGCACAGCGGTGGCCCTGCGTTCGGCCCGCGCGATCCGGCGCGCGCTGACGAAGGAGATGACCGGCGGGGCGATGCCGGTGAACATGCTGAGGCCGGCCCAGAAGCGGAGCAGCCAGATGTCGTGGTGCAGGGTGAAGCTGGCGCCGAGCAGCCCGGCCGCGACGGCGGCCCAGAGCAGATGCAGCCGGAAGGTCGACAGCCGCTCGGCGCTGCGAAGGTCGCCCTTGGCGGTCACGGCGTAGGCGAGTGGGCGTCGCAGCAGTGCGGCGACCGCTGCCGCGACGTACACCGGCCCGGCGAACAGGGCCAGACCCATGCCGGCCATGCCGATCTCGCGCCGCTCGTGGGCGGCCAGGTTGAAGCGCCGCAGCCAGAGCCAGAGCAGGAACCAGCTGCCCATGCTGGCGCCCCACAGTGAGGTCCAGAGCACGGTGTCGAGCTTGATCGAGGTGATCCCGCAGGCCAGGTAGACAGCGGTGGCGAGGCTGCCCAGCACCGTGGTCGCGGCCACACTCGGGTAGTAGAACTGCACCAGCCCGTACAGCACCCGCTGGCGCGGCCGCAGCTTGATGCCCTTGCGCAGCCGCGTTCTGAGCAGGATCTCCCAGATGCCGAAGGCCCAGCGCTTCTGCTGGTTGAAGTAGTCGGTCCAGGAGGTCGGACCCTCGCCGACGGCGAGCACGTCCGGGGTGTAGACACCCTTCCAGCGGCGGCCGGTGGCCGGGTTCTCGGTGGCCTGCACCCGCATGCTGGTCAGGTGGTCCTCGATGATCGAGTCCTGGTAACCGCCGATCTGCTGCCAGGCGGTGGGCCGGTAGAGGTGGTTGGTGCCGATCAGCAGCGGCGCGTCCATGCCGTTGCCGCCGCGCTCCACGAGGCCGGAGAAGAGGTACTGCTGCACGGAGGCGCCGTGCGCGACCCAGTTGTCGTACATGTTGCCGTACACCTGCGGGGCGACGACAAAGGCGGTGTCGGGGTCGCGGAAGTAGCCGAGGGTCCGCTCCAGGAAGCACGGCAGCGGCACGTGGTCCGGGTCCATCTGCGCCACCACGTCGTACTTGTGCTCGTGCTCTGCACGCCAGGAGTTGTGGTTGCCGGACTTCGTCTTGGCCCGGAACTCGCCCTCGGCCTGGTTGTACTCGGGTCGGCCCTTGCGGCTGAAGTGGTGCACGCCGAGCCGGGCAGCCATCGCCTTGACCCGGTCGTCATCGCCCTCGTCGAGGATCCAGACGTCGACCTCGCCGTCGTACTCGATCTCCAGCATGGCCGCCAGGGTCCGCTCGACGATCTCGATCGGCTCCTTGGCCGGCACGATCGTGGTCAGCACCGCGACCTTCAGGCCGCTCGGCGCGGTGACCGGGAGGGGGTCCTTGGCGCGGAACGCGAAGACCCAGACGGCCAGGTTCTGGACGAGGCGCACCACCTCGACGGCGATCACGGCGCAGAAGCAGATCCGGGCGACGTTGATCCGCCAGTCGGGAGACCAGCCGACGCCCGGACCGGGTATGTGCGAGGGCAGCAGCAGCCAGCCGACGAACGCCAGTCCGGCCGCCGCGTTGAGGGCGACAAGCAGCGTCAGAACGAACTTGACGCCGGGTGAGGCGACGGTGCGGTAGCGGACGGCTTCGACGCCTTCGCCGTCCTCCAGGGGCCCGGTGGTCTCGGCGCAGGCCAGGTAGGCGCGCCGGGCCGAGGCGTTGCGGGACTGGCTGCGGGTGGCGCGCCGCTCGTGCGGGGCCTCCGGGAGGACCCTGCTGTGCCGTCCGCGGCCACGCCGGGCGTCAGCGTGCGTCGTCCGTTCGTCGGTGGCGTCCACCAGCCCGATCCCCCGTAGTGTGCCGTCTCGCTCGCCGCAGGGCGGCCGTCCTCTTGCCCCCGGTGCCTGCCACCGCCGGGCGCCCGCCTTGCGGGCGACAGGCCCGATGGCCGCTAGTGAGCATACGGGGCACTCTTGGTGACGGGACGTCGGGGGTTGGACTGATCGCCGGAGGGTGTTCGTCCGGTTGTTCCCCGATCAGGGGGTGATCTTCACCGAGTTCGCGATCTGGTCCATCAAGGCCAGTGCCGGGGCCTCGGCGGCCTGGTCCAGGCAGATCTGCAGGACCGGCACGGTGGTGGCGCCGGCTGCCGGGGTCACCTGCAGGACGCCGCAGTAGGAGTCGGGCGTCGACGAGCCGCTGGTCATCGGCACGTGCCAGAGTGCCAGATAGCCGTCCATGCCCTGGATCTTGATGGCGGACTGCTTCAGCGGCTCCGGTGGCGCGGGCGGCTCGGCGCCGTACCGGGCGGTGTACAGCAGTTGGCCCATGCCCAGGACCATGGACTTCGGGTCGGCCCAGCCGCCGTTGAGGACCCGGAGGTTCTGGACGACCAGGCCGCGGGTGCAGGCGCCGTTGCCGTGGCCGACGCAGGCGTACGGGGAGACCGCGTAGCGTACGTCGGCGGGGTTCTTGGGGTCGGTCTGGACCTGCCAGTCGGTCGGCAGCATGAAGTTCATCTTCGAGTCCTGGCCGGTCACCTGCTTCCCGCCGGCGAGCGGCTGACCGCCGGTCAGGGCGGTGCCCATGAAGCCGTTCGGACTCTTCGGGTCGGCGGTGGCCGACGGGCCGGGGGAGGCGCCGGCCTTCGGGGAGTCGGTGCTCCCCGCGCCGCGGTGGCCGACGAAGTAGCCGACACCGGCCATGACCACCGAGAGCACCACGGCGCCGACGCCTATCAGGACGCGGCGGCGGGTGGTGTTGGGTTCGACGGTCTCGAAGACGACGGAGGTCGGCGTGAAAGGCCGCTGGGCCGCGGACGGTCCGACCGGGGTTGCGGGCGCGGTCGTCGTGGGCGCCGCAGTGATGAAGGGGGCGGGGCCGAAGGTGCCCGCCGCACCCTGCTCCGGGGTTGCGCCCGAGGCGCCGCTCGTCGCTGCGGCGGTGTCGGCTGCGGGCCTGGGGCGGGTGCGGCCCGCCCATGCGGCGCCGTCCCACCAACGCTCCACATTGGGCTGGCCGGAAGGGTCGTCGTACCAGCCGGCCGGCGTGTTCCCCGTCGTCATGCGGCGGATCCTAGCAGCAGCCCGAATGCGGTCGTCGTGTCCGGTGGCGGAACGTCACCTGAGCGATGTGGAAGGAGTTTCCGAAAGGGCGGACGAAGGTCGGAAGGCCAGGCTGTAGACCATCAGGTCGACGCCCGGGACCGGCGACCAGTCCCGCTCCGGGGCGCGGCGGAAGCCGACCCGCTCGTAGAGCCGGTGCGCGGTGGTCATCTCCTGCTGGGTGGAGAACGCCATGCCGGCCAGGCCGAGTTCGCGGCTGCGGGCGAGCGCGGCGCGCACCAGGGCCTCGCCGGCGCCCCGCCCGCGGGCGGCCGGGGCGGTGGCGAGCATCCGGATCTCGCCCTCCTCGGGGGTGGCGACGTCCGACCAGCGGGTGCCGCCGACCGCGAAGGTGACGCAGCCGAGGACCGTCCCGTCGGCCGCGTCCACCGCGACCAGGAGTTCGGCCTCGGCGGCCCGGGTGGCCGCGTCGCGCAGCCGCTGCGCGTACGGGCCCTCGGGCGAGGTGAATCCGCCGCCGACGAAGGCCTCGACGGTTATGCGGCCGGCTTCCTCGAACTCCTCGGCGCGGGCCGGGCGGATGACGATGTCCATCCGGTCAGTGTGCCGGAGTCCCGCGGCACGGCGCCGAGCGGGGTGCGGGCCTCCGTTCCGAGGGTGAGCAGGGCGGTGGTGGCGGGGTCGGCGGACGGGCGGAGCGAGGCGGCGGGCATGGTGCCGTAGAGCCGGTCGGGCAGCGCGGGGTCCGCGGGGTAGCCGCCCGGACGGTGCCAGTTGTCACGTCCGGTGGCCTTCTGCCGCGCCACGTCGCGTCCGATCAGTCCGCCGAGCAGGCCGAAGCCGCCGACGGCCCCGAGCAGGGCGAGTGCGCTGGCGAGCGTGTCGGAATCCATGGCTCCACTCTCCCGGCGGCGCAGGGCCGGGGCGAGTGGCAGGAATGCCCGATGCCATCGAAAAACTGCCAGTGGGCGGGCTACCCTGGCGGCATGCTGAAGAACGTCGTGGCCGTCGTCATGGAGGACATCCACCCCTTCGAACTCGGCGTCGCCTGCGAGGTGTTCGGTCTCGACCGGAGCGAGGACGGGCTGCCCGCCTACGACTTCGCGATCGCCGGCGCCCGCCCGGGCCCGCACCGCACCCACGCCGGCTTCGCCATCGACGTCCCGCACGGCCCCGAACGGCTCGCCGCCGCCGACCTGGTGGTGGTCACCGCCGCCTCGCCGCGCGGCGACTACCCGGAGCCGCTGCTGGAGGCGCTGCGGGCGGCCGTCGAGGGCGGCGCCCGGGCGCTGTCCATCTGCAGCGGTGCCTTCGTGCTCGGCGCCGCCGGCCTGCTGGACGGCCGCCGGGCCACCACGCACTGGCGGTACACCACCGACCTGGCCGCCCGCCATCCGAGGACCACCGTCGAGCCGGACGTCCTCTACGTGGACGACGACCCGGTGATCACCTCCGCCGGCACGGCGGCCGGCATCGACGCCTGCCTGCACCTGGTGCGCAAGGTGCAGGGCCCCGAGGTGGCCCGGGGGATCGCCCGCCGGATGGTGGTGGCGCCGCACCGGGAGGGCGGGCAGGCCCAGTTCGTGCACCGGCCGCTTCCGGAGGACGACGGCGCGACGCTCGCCCCGCTGCTCGACTGGATGCGCCACCACCTGGACGAGGAGTCGACCGTCGAGCAGCTGGCCGCCCGGGTCCACATGTCGCCGCGCACCTTCGCCCGGCGCTTCCACCAGGAGACCGGCACCACCCCGCACCGCTGGCTGACCGGGCAGCGGCTGCTGCTCGCCCAGCGGCTGCTGGAGTCGACCACCGAGCCGGTGGACGCCATCGCCGCCCGCTGCGGCTTCGGCAACGCGGCCACCCTGCGCCACCACTTCGGCCGCCGGCTGGGCACCACGCCGCTGGCCTACCGCCGCTGCTTCGCCGAGCCCGCCGCCCCGGCCGCCGCCCGGCTCTGAGCCCCGGGCCCCGGGCGCGCGCTCAGCCCGCGTCCTCCAGGTGCCCGGTCTGGTTCCAGCGGTCCGGCCGCAGCCGGCCGCCCTCGGCCCGCCAGACGCTGGCGGAGCAGTTGCGCACCGGCTCCAGCGCGGTCAGCTGCTCCTCGGTGAGCCGGTCCAGCACGTACCGGAGCATGAGCACCGTGCAGTCGTGCGCGACCACCAGCACCGGCCGCCCGGCCTCCTCCGCGCAGATGTCGCGCAGCACGCTGCGCACCCGCAGCGCCACGTCGGCCCAGGACTCGCCGCCGGGCGGGCGGTAGTACAGCTCGCCCATCTTCCGCCGCCGGGCCGCCTCCCCGGGGTGCCCGGTCTCGATCGCGGCCTTGGTCAGCATCTCCAGGATGCCGAGCTCGCGGTCGCGCAGCCGCTCGTCGTAGCGGACGGCGAGCGAGACCGGGACGGCGCCGAGGCCGGCGGCCTGGGCGAGCGCGATCCGGGCGGTCTCGGCGGTGCGCACGTAGGGCGAGCACCAGACGCTGCGCGGCCGGTCGGCGCTGGGCAGGGCGGCCCACCAGCGGCCGAGCGCGTGGGCCTGCTGCCGGCCGTGCAGGGAGAGCGGGATGTCCGCGTCCCGGCTGGTGATCGGGACGGTGAGCGCGCCGGCCGCCTCGGCGAGCTGGAACTCGACGTTGGCGGTGGACTCGCCGTGGCGGGTGGCGATCAGCACCGAGGGGACGGGTGGCGGCCCGGCGGCCGTGGTGGCCGCGACGGCGCCGGCGGTCCGGTGCGGGACGGCCGGCCGGTGCCGTCCGTCGGTGTGGTGCTGGCCGTTGAGGGTGGTGCCGAGTTCTGCCATCTGCCGCCGCTCCCCGTGGGTCGTTCAGTTGCCGGCCGGTTGCCGGTCCGGTCTGGTTGGTGCCCTGAGTGTGGTGCCCCATGCACGCGGCTGTTCATACATATGATCGCGCCGCCCCCTCCAGTGTTGACGGAGGAGACGGCGCGACCACAGGGCGCGCAGGGCGTATCAGTGCGCTGCCACGGGCTCCGGCGCGTTCTGCGGCTCCTCGTCGCCGCCCTCGGCGCCGTAGTCGCCCGGCCGGGTCTCGTCCGGCCCGTCCGGCGCCTTCACGGCGCGCAGGACCAGGGTGAGCGCCACCGAGACCAGCAGGTTGAGGACGAAGGCGGTGAGCCCGATGTAGCCGATCTCGCCGATCCCGGGGATCTCGGCGGCGTTCCCGCCGAAGTGCCTGGTCTTGGGGCTGGCGATCCCGTAGGCCACCCAGGTGCCGTAGACCATGCCGGCCGCCCAGCCGGCGAGCAGCGCCCAGTGGTGGAACCAGCGGGTGAACAGGCCGCCGACGATCGCGACGAAGGTCTGCAGGATCCACAGGCCGCCGAGCAGCTGGAGGTTGATCGCCGCCTGCTTGTCCATGCCGAGCACGAAGACCAGCGCGCCCACCTTGACCAGCAGCGACACCAGCTTGGCCACCCGGGTCTCGTCCGCCGGGGTGGCGGCGGGCCGCAGGTACTCCTTGTAGACGTTGCGGGTGAACAGGTTCGCCGCCGCGATGGACATGATCGCCGCCGGGACCAGCGCGCCGATGCCGATCGCCGCGAAGGCGACGCCGGTGAACCAGTCGGGGAACATGTTCTCGAACAGCTGCGGCACCGAGAGCTGGGTGTTGAAGTCCTTGTCGCCCTTGCCGATCCCGGCCGCGATCGCCATGAAGCCGAGCAGCGCCAGCAGCCCCAGCATCAGCGAGTACGCGGGCATGATCGCCATGTTCCGGCGCACCGTGTTGCGGGACCTGCTCGCGAGTACGCCGGTCACCGAGTGCGGGTAGAGGAAGAGCGCCATCGCCGAGCCGAGCGCCAGCGTGGCGTACGTCCACTGCTTGTTCTCCGGCAGGGTGAGCGAGCCGCCGGACCTGGGGGCGCCGAACCGCTCGCCGACCGCGTCGAAGATGTGGCCGTAGCCGCCGAGCCGGATCGGGATGTAGATCACCGCGACGATGATCACCACGTAGACCAGGGTGTCCTTGACGAAGGCGATCAGCGCCGGTGCGCGCAGCCCCGAGGAGTAGGTGTACGCGGCGAGCACGCCGAAGGCGATGAACAGCGGCAGGTCCTTGACGAACCAGTTGGCGCTGTCGCCGCCGCCGACGCCCAGCACGTCCAGCACCGCCTGGATGCCGACCAGCTGGAGCGCGATGTACGGCATGGTGGCGAGGATCCCGGTGAGCGCGACCACCAGCGACAGCGGCCGGGAGCCGTAGCGCCCGCGCACGAAGTCGGCCGGGGTGACGTAGCCGTGCACCCGGGAGACCGACCAGAGCCGGGGGAGGAAGAGGAAGACCAGCGGGTAGGCGATGATCGTGTAGGGGACGGCGAAGAAGCCCGCGGCGCCGGTCGCGTAGACGGCGGCGGGGACGGCGACGAAGGTGTACGCGGTGTAGAGGTCGCCGCCGAGCAGGAACCAGGTGATCCAGGTCCCGAAGCTGCGCCCGCCGAGGCCCCACTCGTCGAGGTGGAGCGCGTTGTCGGCGCGCCGCCACCGGGAGGCGAGGAAGCCCATCACGGTGACCAGCAGGAAGAAGAGGACGAAGACCGTCAGCGCGGGCACGTTGACCCCGTTCACCGGGCGCCACCCGCCTTCCGCGCCCGGGCGGCCCGGCGGGCCTTCTCGTCCCGGTCGACCAGCAGGTAGGCGGCGACCGTGAAGACGGCCGAGACCGGGACCCAGAGCAGCTGGTACCAGTAGAAGAACGGGACGCCGCCCACCTCGGGGTCGGACTTGTCGTACGAGCCCACCCAGAGCATCGCGACGATCGGCACCAGCAGGGCGAGCGCGGCCAGCACCCGCTCGGGGGTGACGACCGGCGGGCCGGGGGCCGCGGGTTCGCCTGGCTCGGGCATGACAGGTTGATCGGTGAGGTCTGACGACATGGTTCGGCTCCGCTTCGGAGGGTTCACCTCGCCGGCGCCGCAACCCCCGGGAGCCGCGAGCCCCCGTTGGTCCGCCGAGCAGCACCACTGGTGATCGGCAGTCAGTACGGATGCGGAATCTAGAGCATCACGTGATCCGTGTCACCGGATCCGGGGCAGATTCCCGCCAACCGGTCGCTGCGCGCGCCGGGACGACGCAACGGGCCCCGGCGCGCGCCACTCGCACGCCGGGGCCCGGGAACGCGGATGCGCCGGGTCGGACTACTCCGGCCGCTTGAGCCGCGTGATGAACTTGTAGCGGTCGCCGCGGTAGATCGAGCGCACCCACTCGACCGGGTCGCCGTCCGGGTCGAAGGAGTGCCGGGAGAGCTGGAGCATCGGCAGGCCGAGGTCGGAGCCGAGCAGCCCGGCCTCGCGCGGGTTGGCGAGGGTGGTCTCGATGGTCTCCTCGGCCTCGGCCACGGTCACCCCGTAGACCTCGCGCAGCGCGGTGTAGAGCGAGTTGTGCTTGGCCAGGTTGCGGCGCAGGGCGGGGAACCGCTTGGCGGACAGGTGGGCCACCTCGATGGCCATCGGGTCGCCGTTGGCCAGCCGCAGGCGCTCGATCCGCAGCACCCGGCCGCCGGGCTTGATGTCCAGCAGCGGGGCCAGCCGGTCGTCGGCGGAGATGTAGCCGATCTCGATCAGCCGGGAGGTGGGCTCCAGGCCCTGGGCGCGCATGTCCTCGGTGTAGGAGGTGAGCTGGAGGGCCTGGGCCACCTTGGGCTTGGCGACGAAGGTGCCCTTGCCCTGGATGCGCTCCAGCCTGCCCTCGACGACCAGCTCCTGCAGCGCCTGCCGGACGGTGGTGCGGGAGGTGTCGAACTGCGCGGCGAGTGCCCGTTCGGGAGGTACCGGGGTGCCGGCGGGCTGGGTCTCGGTAAGCTGCAGCAGGTGGCGCTTGAGGCCGTAGTACTTCGGCACCCTGGCCGTCGGGTCCGCGCCGCCCTGGGCGGCGGGATTCCGCACCTGGGGGTCGTTGACCTGGGCCGTGCTGCCCCCGTCGCTGCTCATCGGACCTGTCTCCCGCTTCTCCCAGAGCTCTCGCGAAGCCCCACCGCATCATTAACGGCTCACATCGTTGCATGTATGGCTACGGAACGAATACCTCATCACGCGATGAACGATGTGCGGTGTCGGCTTGATAACGGGTGGTCCGGATCGGTCGAACAGCCGTTGACAGGCCCATTGGTCTAGGCCAAGCTCCAGGCATCTGGTCTACACCACTAGGCCGGTCACTATGAATCCCCCCACCCGTTCGCTGGAGCCCGCGGCACCATTCCTCCCACTTCGTGTGGGTATGCCGCCGCTGCCACCCGACGGGGGTAACCAGGCATCCCTCAGGAGGATGGCGTGAAGCGTCAGCTCATCGCGGCGGTCGGCGTCGCGGCCATGGTTGTTGGTCTCGCGGCCTGTGGCTCGGACGCCAAGAAGGAGGGCGACACCGGCTCGGCGTCCGCCGCCTCGGGCAAGAAGGACTACAACGGCAAGACGCTCAAGGTCTGGCTCATGAGCGGCTCGGCCCCCAAGGGCTGGACCGACTCGGTGAAGTCCGAGTTCGAGACGGCCCACCCCGGCTCCAAGGTCGAGTTCCAGGAGCAGCAGTGGGACGGCATCGGCCAGAAGATCACCGCGGCGCTCTCCGAGGGCTCGGTCGACGTCGTCGAGGTCGGTAACACCCAGACCGCGGGCTACGCGGCCTCGGGCGGCCTGCTCGACATCACCAAGGACAAGTCGTACCTGGGCGGCGACGACTGGGCGAAGAACCAGAACGAGGCCGCCATCCTCGACGGCAAGCAGTACGCCGCGCCGTGGTGGGTCTCCAACCGCGTGGTCGCCTACAACAAGGACCTGTGGAAGGCCGCCGGCATCGCCGAGACGCCGAAGACCCTCGACGAGTTCTACGCGGACCTCGAGAAGCTGAAGGCCACCCCGGGCGTCGAGGACGCGCTCTACATGCCGGGCCAGGAGTGGTACGTCTACTTCGGCCTGCTCGCCACCGAGGGCGGCAACCTGGCGAAGAAGGAAGGCGACAAGTGGGTCGGCGGCCTGTCGTCGCCCGAGGCGCAGAGGGCCTTCGAGACCTACAAGACGCTGCAGAGCCACTCCAAGGCCCCGAAGGACAAGGACGAGGCGACCCCGCAGCAGAAGGACGTCTTCGCCAAGGGCAACGTCGGCACCATGATCGGCCTCGGCTGGGAGCTGCCGAAGGAGGAGGAGCTGTCGGCCAGCAAGATCGGCTTCTTCCCGCTGCCGGGCAAGACCGCTGACAAGCCCTCCGGCGTGTTCCTCGGTGGCTCGAACCTGGCGATCGCCCAGAACAGCAAGAACACCGACATGGCCAAGGACTTCCTGAAGGTCGCCCTCAACGACAAGAACGAGGGCCTGGTCGCCGCCGCCGGCAACATCCCGAACAAGGAGTCGCTGAGCGGCCAGGTCACCGGCGACTTCGCCAAGGCCGCCGTCCCCGCCTCCAAGCAGGGTGCGATCACCCCGAACACCCCGAACTGGGCCAGCGTCGAGGACAAGCCGAACCCGATCAAGGAGTTCCTGACCGCCGCCCTCCAGGGTGGCGACTACGCGGCCACGGCCAAGAAGTACGACGACGAGATCGCGAAGCGGCTCAACCAGAAGCAGTAAGGCATCGAGCGGCGTCGCTCACCGGCTCCCGGCGGGGGGCCGGTGGGCGGCGCCCGTCCGTCGTGGTCGGGTAATGAGGAAGTGAGAACGATGGCTGTGCATTCCGAGCGGGTGCACACACAGTCTCCGGATTCAGGGAAGGCTGCTGTGGCCACTATCAAGACGAGCGCCGGTGGTGGCGGCGCCAAGGGCACCCCGAAGAGCGCCAGACCGGCGGACGGCCGGAGCTTCGGCGCCAAGGCGGCCCCGTACCTGCTGCTGCTGCCGGCCACCGTGGCGACGCTCGCCCTGCTGGGTTGGCCGCTCCTGAAGACGATCGTTCTGTCGTTCCAGAACCTCAACAGGCGCCAGCTCGTCATGCACCTGACCGAGTGGAACGGCTTCGACAACTACAAGGAGCAGCTGACCGACCCGGACTTCTGGGCGGTCACCGGGCGCACGGTCGCGTTCACCCTGGTGAACGTCGTGCTGATCATGGGCGGCGGCACCCTGGTCGGCCTGCTGCTCAACCGCCTCGGCAAGAAGATGCGCCTGGTGCTCTCGGTCGGCCTGCTGATGGCCTGGGCGATGCCGGTGGTCGCCGCGACCACCGTCTACACCTGGCTGTTCGACCAGCAGTGGGGCGTCGTCAACTGGTTCCTCGACCAGCTCGGCTGGCACTCGATGGCCAACTACAACTGGATGAGCGACCAGTACTCGACCTTCTTCGTGATCATCCTGCTGATCGTCTGGCAGTCGATCCCGTTCGTCGCCTTCAACATGTACGCGGGTCTCACCACGATCCCGAAGGAGCTGTACGAGGCCGCCCGGATGGACGGCGCCGGCGCCTTCAAGATCTTCGGCTCGGTGGTCTTCCCCAGCCTGAAGCCCTTCTTCCTGGCCACGACCTTCCTCGAGGTCATCTGGGTGTTCAAGGCCTTCACCCAGGTCTACGCGATCAACGCCGGCGGCCCCGAGAACCTGACCCGGAACCTGCCCGTGCACGCCTTCCTCGAAGGGTCGTCGGGCCAGCACTACGGCATCGGCTCCGCGATCGCCGTGCTCACCATCCTGATGCTGGTCGCGCTCATGGCGTACTACTTCCGCATCATGCTCAAGCAGGAGGACGAGCTGTGAGGCGCTCGCTCATCGGACGTACCTGGCCGAACGTCATCGCGGTCGTCCTCTTCGTCTTCTTCATCTTCCCCGTCTACTGGATGGTCGCGACGTCCTTCAAGAAGGACGGCGACATCATCAGCAAGACGCCGGTCTTCATCCCGTTCAACGGGACGCTGGACCACTACGTCACCGCGGTGCACGCCAAGGACTTCTGGACGTTCGTCGGCAACAGCTTCACCGTCACCATCGGCGCCGTCCTGGCCTCGCTGGTGATCGCGACCCTGGCCTCGTTCGCCATCGCCCGGATGAAGTTCCGCGGCCGCAAGACCTTCGTGCTGGTCGTGATGGCCGCGCAGATGGCGCCGTGGGAGGTCATGACCATCGCGGTCTACATGATCTCGCGCGACAACGAGATGCTGAACAGCCTGGTGCCGCTGACCCTCTTCTACATGATGATGGTGCTGCCCTTCACGATCTGGACGCTGCGCAGCTTCATCGCCGCGGTGCCCAAGGAGCTGGAGGAGTCGGCCATGGTGGACGGCTGCACCCGCACCCAGGCCTTCGTGAAGGTGATCTTCCCGCTGCTGGCCCCCGGTCTGATGTCGACCTCGCTGTTCGGCTTCATCACCGCGTGGAACGAGTTCCCGCTCGTCCTGATCCTGAACAAGGAGTCGGGCCAGACCCTGCCGCTGTGGCTGTCCTCCTTCAAGACCGCCTTCGGCAACGACTGGGGTGCCACCATGGCCGCGTCCACGATGTTCGCCATCCCGGTGCTGATCCTGTTCGTCTTCCTGCAGCGCAAGGCGGTCGGTGGCCTCACCGACGGCGCCGTGAAGGGCTGATCCCCCGTGAGCATCCTCGTACCCACCCTCCCGGCCTCCGACCAGCTGCACCGTGACGCGCTGACCGTCCTGCAGCCCGGCTTCGTCGGCACCGAGCCGCCGGAGTGGCTGCGCCGCCACCTGGCGGCCGGTCTGGGCTCCGTCGCGCTGTTCGACCGCAACGTGGCCGACCTCGGCCAGCTCGCCGCGCTCACCGCGGCGCTGCGGGCCGAGAACCCCGACCTGCTGATCGCCATCGACGAGGAGTCCGGCGACGTCACCCGGCTGGAGGCGGGCTCCGGCTCGTCCTGGCCCGGCAACCTCGCCCTGGGCGCCATCGACGACCCGGCGCTGACCCGCGACGTCGCCCGTGAGCTGGGCCGCGCGCTGGCCGCCGCCGGCGTCAACTACAACTGGGCGCCCACCGCGGACGTCAACTCCAACCCGCGCAACCCGGTCATCGGCGTGCGCTCCTTCGGCGCCGACCCGGAGCTGTGCGCCCGGCACACCGCCGCCTGGGTGGAGGGCCTGCAGTCGGCCGGTGTCGCGGCCTGCTCCAAGCACTTCCCGGGCCACGGCGACACCGCCGTCGACTCACACCACGGCCTGCCGGTCATCGACGTCGACCTCGACGTGCTGCGCGCCCGGGACCTGGTGCCGTTCCAGGCCGCGATCGCGGCCGACACCAAGGCCGTGATGACCGCCCACATCATGGTCCCGGCGCTCGACCCCAAGCTGCCCGCCACGCTCAGCCCGGCCGTGCTGCGCGACCTGCTGCGCGCCGCCCCCGAGGACGGCGGCCTGGGCTACCAGGGCCTGATCGTCAGCGACGCGATCGAGATGGGCGCCATCGCCGACAACTTCGGCATGGGCGAGGGCACCGTGCTGGCCCTGGTGGCCGGCGCGGACGCGATCTGCGTGGGCGGCGGGCTGGCCGACGAGGACACCGTGCTGATGCTGCGTGACGCCATCGTGGCGGCCGTGCAGTCCGGTCGGCTCCCGGAGGAGCGGCTCGCCGACGCGGCCGCCCGGGTGCGCGCGCTCGGCAGCTGGGCCCGGATCGCGGCCCAGGGCGAGCGGCCGGAGGCGGACCTCGCGGTCGGCCTGCGGGCGGCCCGCCGGGCGCTGCGGGTGGTCCGCGCGCCGGGCCGGGAGGTCCTGCCGGTGACCGAGCGCCCGTACGTGGCCTCGTTCTCCGCCGAGCCGAACATCGCCGTCGGCGACGTCACCCCGTGGGGCGTGGCCGGCATGCTGGCCGACCGCTTCCCGGGCACCCGGACCCGCGAGGTCGGCGCCGAGGCCGCCGAGGCCGGGGCGCTGGACGCGCTGGTCGCCGAGGTGCTGGCCGACGCTGCCGACCGCCGCCTGGTGCTGGTGGTCCGCGACGCCCACCGCCACGAGTGGATGACGGCCGCGCTGTCCCGCCTGGTGGCGGCGCGCCCGGACGCCGCGGTGGTCGAGATGGGCCTGCCGCAGTCCGAGCCGGTCGGCGCCCTGTACGTCGCCACCCACGGCGCCGCCCGGGTCTGCGGGCTGGCGGCCGTCGAGGTGCTCACCGGCCAGTCGGGGGCGATCGGCTGAGTCCGCGTCGGAACGTCACGCCGGGTGCCGGGAGGCACCCGGCCAACGGGCCCGTCATGCGCATGTCGCATGGCGGGCCCGTCGCGTTTTCCCGATTGCTGACGCCGTGTGAACTGCGGCTTCCGCGAGATGACGATGTTCCCTCAAATCGTCCTTAAGGGAGCCTTAAGTTCTACTTAGGGTGACCGCCGGGCGACTGATCGCCACGCGGTACAACAGGTCTGCAACGGCCTTGACCGCCAGGCCATTTGGCGTTGACACCAACTGTGGTCTAGGCCAGGCTCCAGTCCATCCGGTTCGAATTTCAATTTAGCCGGATGTGGTATTGGCCCCGAAGCTCTTCGCCGCCCCTCCCCGGACACCGTCCCGTCGGGCGCCGGCGCGCCGCCGGCGGGCACAAGTTCTAAAACACCCTCGGAGGATGGCGTGATTAAGCGTCGGTTCATGGCGACGGTCGGCATCATGGCGCTGGCCGCCGGACTGACGGCGTGCTCCTCGGGCGGCTCGGCGTCGGGCGACGCCAAGACCGCCACGGCCGATCCCCTGGCCGCGACCGGCACCGTGACGGTCTGGCTGATGGACGACGCCCAGAAGAGCTGGCCCGACCTGGTCCAGCGGGTCAACGACGAGTTCGCGGCCAAGTACCCGAACGTGACCCTCAAGCTCGCCTACCAGGGCTGGGCCGACAAGGTGGCCAAGCTCGACAAGGCGATCGCCGACGGCACCGCGCCGGACGTGGTCGAGCTGGGCAACACCGAGACCATGAAGTACGTGCTCTCCGGCGCGCTGGTGCCCGTGGAGCGCAACACCTTTGACAACTCGGACACCTGGATCACGGCGCTCGCCAACACCTGCACCTACCAGGACAAGCTCTGGTGCGTGCCCTACTACGCGGGCGCCCGGGTCGCCATCTACAACTCGACGGCCTTCCAGCAGGCCACCGGCAACGCCGAGTTCCCCAAGACCGAGGACGAGCTGCGTGCGGCGCTCGACAAGATCGCGGAGAAGAACAAGAGCGACCGGACCTTCTCCCCGCTCTACCTGCCCGGCCCGTACTGGTACGCCGCGATGAGCTACGTCTCCGCGTACGGCGGCGCCATCGCCCGCTTCGACAGCGGCGGCATGTGGCACGGCACCCTGAGCGACCCCAAGTCCCAGCAGGGCATCACCCACTTCGTCGACCTGGTGCGCAAGTACAACAAGGGCGACCAGGCGGTCAACGAGCAGAACCAGTACGAGGCGATGGCCCGCGGCCACGCGGCGTCCTTCTACGGCAACGGCTACGAGGCGGCCAGCGTCGCCGCGCCGGTCACCGGCGACCCGAGCCTCAAGGACTCGGTGAAGGTGGCCACCATGCCCGGCCCGGGCGGCAAGCCGCTGCCGACCTTCATCGGCGGCTCGGCCCTCGGCGTCACCGCCAAGTCGCCCACGGCGGCCCTGGCGACCGACTGGGTCCGGATGTTCACCAGCGCCAAGTCCGAGCAGGCGCTGGCCGACAAGGACATCCTGCCGAACAACCTCACCCAGCTGAACCCGCTGAAGAACAAGCCGGCCACCGCCGCCGCGGCCAACGCGGTGCCGGACGCCTGGTTCACCCCGCTGGCCCCCGGCTGGGGCCTGGTGGAGAAGCAGAAGATCCTGCCCGACATGCTGACCGCCATCCTCCGCGGCAAGCCGGTCGACCAGGCCACCAAGGAGGCGGACGCCGCCATCGACCAGCTCATCAACAAGGCCGGCTGAGCCGCCGCCCCGGGACGCCGGAGCCCCTCCCCGCACCGCCGGGAGGGGCTCCGCGCGCCTCCGGGCCCGCCGCGGCCGCGGTGACCGCCTCCTCGGATGTGCCCCGGGCGGGCGGCCACCGTAGGATTGCCGCAGCATTCACCGCAGCGAGTGTGCGGACTCGCCGCCGTAGAGGTCCCCGCCGGGCATTCCCGTCCGGTCGGGGTGGAACCATCTCATCGGAGGCCCACCCACGATGTCCGACACGCAGACCGTCCCTGGCCGGATCATGGCGGCGGAGATGGCCGAGCAGCCGGCCGTCCTGCAGCGCATCCTCGACGAGGGCGCTCCCAAGATCTTCGAGATCGCGTCCCGGATCGCCGCCCGCAAGCCGCGGTTCGTCCTCCTGACCGCGCGCGGTACCTCGGACAACGCGGCGCTGTACGCCAAGTACCTGATCGAGATCCTGCTGGGCAAGCCGGCCGGCCTGACCTCCATGTCCACCACCACCGCCTACGGCGCCAAGCCGGACCTGACCGACGTGCTGGTGATCACCGTCAGCCAGTCGGGCGGCTCGCCGGACCTCGTCGCCTCCACCAAGGCGGCCCGCGAGGCGGGTGCCATCACGCTCGCGGTCACCAACAACGCCGGCTCGCCGCTGGCCGAGGTCTCCGAGTTCCACATCGACGTGCTGGCCGGGCCGGAGAAGGCGCTGCCCGCCACCAAGACCTACACCGCCGAGCTGCTCGCCCTCTACCTGCTGGTCGAGGGCCTGCGCGGCGGCGACGGCGCGGCCGCCAAGGGCCTGCCGGAGCTGGCCGCGGGCGTCCTGGCCCGCCAGGACGAGGTCAAGGACCTGGCGGAGCGCTACCGCTTCGCCCAGCGCCTGGTCATCACCTCGCGCGGCTACGGCTACCCGACCGCCCGCGAGGCGGCGCTGAAGCTGATGGAGACCACCTACATCCCGGCCTCCCCGTTCTCCGGCGCCGACCTGCTGCACGGCCCGCTGGCCATGGTCGACAACGTCTCCCCGGTCATCGCGATCGTCCCGGACGGCAAGGGCGGCGAGGCCCTGCAGCCGGTCCTGGACCGCCTGCGCGGCCGTGGCGCCGACCTGGTCGTGGTCGGCCAGCAGTCGCAGGTCGAGGCCGCCTCGGCGGGCTTCGCGCTGCCGGCCGGCGTGCCCGAGGAGGTGCAGCCGATCCTGGAGATCCTGCCGCTGCAGCTGCTGGCCTACGAGGTCACCATCGCCCGCGGCCAGGACCCGGACGCCCCGCGCGCGCTCGCCAAGGTCACCGAGACCCACTGACGCGCCCCGCAACGCAGGAGCCCCCGTCCACAGCCCGTGGACGGGGGCTCCTGCTGTTGCTCGCCTTCTCTCCGCCTGCTCGGGGCGGGGCACCTGCTCGGGAGGGGCCGGAAAACACTACGGGCCACGGCGCCGACACGGGACCCTCAACCCATGCGGCTCCGCGGCCCGGAGCTGTCGTCGGGCACCGGGGACGATCGAGAACTGTGCGGGGTCCTCGTTCGGCGGCGTCCGACCGAGGAGCGGCATCGCGCGGTCAGGGCAGTTGCGCGGTTGCCTCTCCTTGGTGCCCTTTCATTGTGGACTAGACCAATCTGGGTTGTCCAGGCCTCCCCGCAAATTGGTCTGGACAACTTGGCGGGGGAGTGGCCCGGTACCGGCCGGCGGGGGTGCGCGGGGTCCGTTCGCACCCCCCTGGAGCTACGCTCGCCCTGTGCCCTCGCTCAACGAACTCGTCCGCCGCCACACCACCCTGACCGGTGCCGATGTGGAGTGGCTGCACATGCTGGTCTCGGAGTGGCAGCTGCTCTCCGACCTGTCCTTCGCCGACCTCGTGCTCTGGATCCCCACCTGGGACGGCATCCGGTACGTCTCGGTCGCCCAGATGCGCCCCAACACCGGCCCCACCTCCTACCAGGACGACATGGTCGGCCACCTCGTCCCGCGCGGCCGCCGCCCGCTGCTGGACGCCGCCTTCGACGAGGGGCGGATCGTGCGCGAGGGCGATCCGGAGTGGCGTGAGGAGGTGCCGGTCCGGGTCGAGTCCATCCCGGTGCGGCGCGAGGGCAAGGTGCTCGGCGTGATCGCCCGCAACACCAACCTGCTGACCGTGCGCACCCCCAGCCGGCTGGAGCTCACCTACCTGCAGAGCGCCTCCGACCTCGCCCAGATGATCGCCGCCGGCACCTTCCCCTACCCCGGCGTCGAGCAGGCCGACATGGACGCCGCACCGCGGGTCGGCGACGGCCTCATCCGCCTCGACGCCGACGGCATCGTCACCTACGCCAGCCCCAACGCGCTCTCCGCCTACCACCGGCTCGGGCTCACCACCGACCTGGTCGGCAGCCACCTCGGCCGCACCACCGCCGACCTCGCCCCGCCCTCCCGGGCCGCCGTGCACGAGGCGCTGGTGAAGCTGGCCAGCGGCTGGGCGCCCCGGCAGACCGAGATCGAGGCCCAGGGCGGCGTGGTCACCCTGCGGGCCATCCCGCTCAAGCCCAAGGGCACCCTGACCGGCTCCCTGGTGCTCTGCCGCGACGTCACCGAGCTGCGCCGGCGCGACCGCGAGCTGATGACCAAGGACGCCACCATCCGGGAGATCCACCACCGGGTGAAGAACAACCTGCAGACCGTCGCCGCGCTGCTGCGCCTGCAGTCCCGCCGGATGGACTCGGAGTCCGGCCGTGCCGCGCTCGACGAGGCGGTGCGCCGGGTCGGCTCGATCGCCATCGTGCACGAGACGCTCTCCCAGGCGCTGGACGAGCAGGTGGCCTTCGACGAGATCGCCGACCGGGTGCTGGCCATGGTGATGGAGCTGTCCCAGGACGGCCGGGTGGCGACCCGTCGCAGCGGCAGCTTCGGCATCCTCTCGGCCGAGGTGGCCACCCCGCTGGCGATGGTGCTGACCGAACTGCTGCAGAACGCCCTGGAACACGCGTTCGGACCGAGCGCTTCCGGCAACCTTGAGGTCAGCGCGCTGCGCGGGCGGGCGCCGGCCACCGGCATGGGCTGGTCGGACAGCTGGAACGGCGGGGCCCGGCCGGAGGAGTACCTGCTGATCACGGTGCAGGACGACGGCAAGGGCATGCCGGAGGGCTTCGACCCGCAGCAGGCGGGCAACCTCGGGCTGCAGATCGTCCGGACGCTGGCCACCGGGGAGCTCGGCGGCACCTTCGACATGGTGGCCGGCCCGAACGGCGGCACCAAGGTGGTCCTGGAGATCCCGGTGCGCTGAGGTGCGCCGAGGTGCGTTGACGTGCACGGGGGGCGTGCGTCCGGCGTGAGCGCCGGTCGCACGCTCCTTCGCAACGGCGGGAGAACCTGCGCGACGGCGGGAGAAACAGAAACGAGGCCCTGTCGACCGGGGGGGGTGGGTCGACAGGGCCTCTCAACCCGTTCCGGCCGTCGGGGGGAGTCGGCCGGAACGGGGGCTCTGGGTGGTGCGACACCAGCCGGTGCGTTGCACACGGTGAGCGCCACAGCTCCACAATATTGCTCTAAGTGAACAGTATCAAGTGGCTGGGCGGGCCGGTGTCGCGGGGCCTCATCGAGCAAGACCCTTTGTGCGGAAGGCTTCACCAGGAAGTGCAGGGGAAGCCTGTGATCATGTGTTGATCGGTGCTGTGGTTACTGCTGGTACTACGGCGTGTGATCAGGCGGTGCGGGCGCGGTTGCGGGCGGCACGGCGCTTCATGGCGCGGCGCTCGTCCTCGCTCATGCCGCCCCAGACGCCGGCGTCCTGGCCGGTCTCGAGGGCCCACTGGAGGCACTGCTCCATGACCGGACAGCGGCGGCACACGGCCTTGGCTTCCTCGATCTGCAGCAGAGCGGGACCGGTGTTCCCGATCGGGAAGAACAGCTCCGGGTCCTCTTCGCGGCAGACAGCGCGGTGGCGCCAGTCCATGGTCGTCCAACTCCTCCTGCCGGCGGGGGTTGCCCGATCGGCACATCGATGGTCCTTGTGAATGTGAACGCTTTCACGAATCCCGCAACAGCAAAAGAGACCAAAGGCCCATCGGGCCCGGGAGGTCTGTGCTGGGGAGGGATTCGGCGACTCGAGGGACACCTCGCGGTCGGCTCCCCCAGTTTCGAGGTTTGCCGTCGCTGCGATGTGTCCCGAGCGCCATGTAGAGGTTCGCAAACCTCAGGCCCGGATACAACCCCCTTCAGGAAGGAATTTTGGATTCTTCGGTGTCGCCTAGCTCACAGCCGGTACTTCTATGGAGTGAAGGGGGCTTGTGCGTTCGAGAAGAAGGGCGAAGGGCCCTTCTAGTCACACAATCACACGCAGTGCCCGCCGTACGCCTGTGAAACTGACGCGACTCCTGGATCCAAGGTGGTCCCCGTCGACCTGGAACGGGACCGGTTCCTCCGAAACCAAGGTGAAGTGACGGACGTCGTGATAGGAGACGACATGCTTCCCGGAGGGGCCGTCCGGCGTGCCGTCATCGCTCGAAGGACCGTGCGACCGCAGGATCTGACGGACCGTTCGAGCGGTGCCGAACGCCGTCATCCGGGTGATGCCGAAGACATCGAGATCCGAGTCGAAGGAGGCGCGCGGCGAGGGGTAGACGGGGCGGTTGCCCAGGAACGTCCACGGCGAGGTGTTGCTGACTATCGCCAGCACCAGGCCCGGCACGGGCTCGCGGCCCGCCAGCGCCAGCGAGACCGGGCCTGATCTGCGCTGCTCACGTTGGGTGACGAAGTGGCGGAGCGCCTGGGTGACGTAGAGCGCGTGGGTGGACTTGCGCCCCGCCCGGCGCTGCTCCTCGACCCGGCCGACCACGCCGGCGTCGAAGCCCAGCCCCGCGGTGAAGGTGAACCAGCGGTCCGGCAGGCCCTCGGTCATCGCCTTGCCCAGCCCGATCCCCCGCTCGCGCCGGTGCTCCAGCGCGTCCAGCAGGACGCCGGTCGCCTCCACCGGGTCGTTCGGCAGGCCCAGCGCGCGGGCGAACACGTTGGTCGAGCCGCCGGGGACCACGGCCAGCCGCGGCAGCCGCTCGCCCGGCCCGTGCGCCAGCAGCCCGTTGACCACCTCGTTGACGGTGCCGTCCCCGCCCAGCGCGACCACCAGGTCGACCGCGCCGTCCTCCACCGCCTCGCGGGCCAGATCGCGCGCGTGGCCGCGGTACTCGGTCTGCGCCACCTCCAGCTTGAGGTCACTGCGCAGGGCGTGGATCAGGACGTCCCGGGTACGGCCGCTGGTGGTGGTCGCTTTCGGGTTGACGACCAGGAGAGCGCGCATGGGCCCAGCCTACGGGGCGGTACGGACCAACCGGCGGCTACCCTGCTGGAGTGACCGCAGAATCCTCCGCACCCGTACCCGCGCCCGGCGCCGACCGGCCGGCCGCCCTCACCCTGGGCGCCGCCATCACGGCCGTCGAGGGCGCCGCGCTGGCCGTCGTCGGCGTCTGGGACATGGTCGCCGCGCTGTCCGGCCAGTCCAAGCAGCTCGTCCTCAACGAGTTCGGCGGCCTGGTGATCGTGCTGCTCGGCGTGGCGCCGCTGCTGGCCGCCCGGGCGCTGCTCAGGACCCGCCGCTGGGGCCGCAGCCCCGCCGTGCTGACCAACTCGATCTGCCTGCCGGTCGCGTACTACATGTGGCAGAGCGGCGGGGCGATGGCCGGGGTCGGCGTGGGCGTCGGACTGCTCGGCCTGGTCGGCATGGGCGCGCTGCTCAGCCCGAAGGCGACGGCGGCCCTCTACGCTCCGCACGAGGGCTGAGCGCGGAGGGCCGCCGCCTTCCACCGTTCTCCGTACGACCCGACGGCCGCCGCTGAGCGGCCGTCAGCCGTTCTCCGGCCGTCACTCCTCCACGAGGAGCTTCTCCCGCAGCTGCGCCAGGGTCCGGGCGAGCAGCCGGGAGACGTGCATCTGAGAGATGCCCACCTCGGCGGCGATCTGCGACTGCGTCATGTTCCGGAAGAACCGGAGCACCAGGATCTTCTGCTCACGGGGCGGCAGCTGGGCCAGCAGCGGCTTGAGCGACTCGCGGTACTCGACGCCCTCCAGTGCCTCGTCGGTGGCGCCCAGGGTGTCCGCGACGGCCGGCGACTCGTCGTCGCTGTCCGGCACGTCCAGGGACAGCGTGGAGTACGCGTTGGCGGACTCCAGCCCCTCCAGGACGTCCTCCTCGGAGATCCCCAGGTGCTCCGCGAGCTCGTGCACCGTGGGGGAGCGGCCGTGCCTCTGGGAGAGCTCGCTGGTCGCCGTGGTCAGCGACAGCCGCAGCTCCTGGAGGCGGCGCGGCACCCGGACCGCCCAGCCCTTGTCCCGGAAGTGCCGCTTGATCTCGCCGACGATGGTCGGCGTCGCGTAGGTGGAGAACTCGACCCCGCGCTCGTGGTCGAACCGGTCCACCGACTTGATCAGCCCGATGGTGGCGACCTGGGTCAGGTCGTCCAGCGGCTCGCCCCGGTTGCGGAACCGCCGGGCCAGGTGCTCGACCAGCGGGATGTGCATGCGCACCAGCTGGTTGCGCAGCTCGACGCGCTCGGGGGAGCCCTCGGGCAGCGCCGAGAGCCGCACGAACAGGGCCCGGGCCGCCTCGCGGTCCGGTGCCCCGCTGCGCTGCGGGCCCTGCGCGGGCACCGCCGTGCGCAGCACCTGCGCCGCCTCGGCGGCGTCCTCGGTGTCGTCGTGGTCGTCGGTCCCGTCCGCGCCCCCGGGGGCCGGGCCGTCGCCGTCCGGTTCGTCGTCCGGGCGGCCGGCGTCCGGGAGGTCCGCGGCCGACGGCACGGGCGGGGGCGACTGATCGGGCGACGACTGGGGCGTCGGCTCGGTCGGCTGGCTCATCCGGTGGGCGTCCTTCGGGTGCGCTTCGTCGGTGGCGGCGAGGCCGGGAACGCTCGCCTGGGTCGGTACGGCAGGGCCCGCCGTCGCGAGGCCGGTACGGTCCAGATCACTCACGGCCATTCCCCCGTTCCGTTCCGGGAGCACCGGGGCGGTCGGCCCCGGTTCGTCTCGTTGGTCGTACCGCCGGGTGGGCGGTACCGGGAGCCGTCCGTCCGGCCCGGTGGTGCCGGGCGGACGGCCCTTGTTCGGTGCTGCTGCCGCGTCGCCGCGGCGGTTCTAGTGGGCGGCGGGGCCGCCGCGCTTCTTGTGCAGGCTGATCGACACGGTCTTGTCCTCGGCGACCGCCGACTCGACCTCGCCCGCGAGCGCGGAGAGCACCGTCCAGGCGAAGGTGTCCCGTTCGGGCGCCCGGCCGTCGGTGGTGGGTGCCGAGACGATCACCTTCAGGGAGTCGCCGACCAGCCGGAACTCGCAGGAGAGGACCGAGCCGGGGACGGCCTGCTGGAGGAGGATGGCGCAGGCCTCGTCGACCGCGATGCGCAGGTCCTCGATCTCGTCCAGCGTGAAGTCCAGCCGGGCCGCGAGGCCCGCCGTGGCCGTCCGCAGGACCGAGAGGTAGGCCCCGGCCGCGGGCAGCCGGACCTCCACGAAGTCCTGCACTCCGGGCTCGCCGTCGATCTGGGACACCCTCACCTCCTGGGTGACGCGCTGTGCTTCCGGGCCGGTGGCCGCGGCACTGTCTGTTGCTTGGCTCAACTGCTTCGCCCCAACTGTCCAGAGGGGTGGTGCGGTACGTACCGGTCATACCCCTCGGGGGGTGGCCGGACGCCGCCGTCCGCCCGAGACGTTACCGCGTTCCTGCCCCGGTGCGGGAGTCACTCATGGTAAGGCATCGCGACACAGGGTGGCAGTGGTCTGCACGCGGCCTCCGCACGCCTCCGGCGTGCGCCGTTTCGCGCGCCGCTCTCAGCGGGCGCCGGCGGCGGTGAGGGCGTCCCCCGTGAGGCGGTAGACGGTCCACTCGTCCATCGGCACGGCGCCGAGGGCCTTGTAGAAGTCGATCGAGGGCCGGTTCCAGTCCAGCACCGACCACTCGACCCGGGAGTAGCCGCGCTCGACGGCGATCCGGGCCAGCTCCAGCAGCAGGGCCTTGCCGTGGCCGCCGCCGCGGGAGGTCGGCCGGACGTAGAGGTCCTCCAGGTAGATCCCGTGGGTTCCGCGCCAGGTCGAGTAGTTGAGGAACCAGAGCGCGAAGCCGACCGGCTCGCCGGTGGCGTCGTCCTCGGCGATCAGGCCGTACAGGGCGGGGGAGTCGCCGAACAGCGCGTCGTGCAGCTGCTGCTCGGTGGAGACCACCTCGTGGACGGCCTTCTCGTAGTCGGCGAGCTCGCGGATCATGGCGTGGACGACGGGGACGTCGGAGGGGAGGGCGGTGCGGATCATGACCCCGAGCCTACTGGGCCGGTTCGTTCTCGTCCCAGGCCTGGACGGAGGTCTGGTCGACGATCCGCCCGTCGCGCAGCTCGGCGGTGGAGCTGACCAGCACCCGGACCCCGTCCGGGTAGCGGCAGGACTCCAGGAAGGCGAGACGGTCGGACTGGACCACCACCTGCTCCAGGGTGTGGCTCGTCTCGCGGCCGTAGAGGTCGTCCAGCATCGCGCCGATCTCGTCCCTGCCGTGCATCACCAGCGGGTGGCTGGGCTGGGTCTTGCGGTCGACCACGCGCAGTTCGGCGTCGTCCGCGTAGAGCGCCAGCAGGGCCCGGGCGTCGGCGCGTTCGATGCCCTCGCGCAGGGCCCGGACGTCGAAGGCGGACGGTGCGGCCATGGTGGTCATTGCTCGCTCCTCCGGTCGGTTCCGTCGGCTCGTACTCTTGAGCGTACGCCCGTCGGGACCGGCCGGAGGGCGGGCCGGACGGCGGTGGGGACGGCGGCGGGAGCGGCCCCGGCTCAGCGGGCCGGGACGGTCCGCAGGTAGTCCGCCAGCGCGGTGATCGCGGCCGGGTTGCGCGGGCTCTCGACCAGGTCGACGTAGTCCAGCACGAAGATCCGGTCGTTGCGCACCGCGGAGACGCCGGCCAGCGGCGGGAAGGACTTCAGGAACCTCCGCTTCGCCTCGGCGTCCGGGGTGCCGTAGTTGTTGATCACGATCACCTCGGGGTCGCGCTGGACCACGCTCTCCCAGCCCACGGTGGTCCAGGAGTCGGCGACGTCGCCCATCACGTTCCGGCCGCCGGCCTTGGCGATGATCTCCTCCGGGGCGGCGAACCGGCCGGAGGTGTACGGCTTGTCCTCCCCGCTGTCGTACAGGAAGACGGTCGGCCGGTGCGCGGGCTCGGGGATCGCGGCGATCTGCGCCTTGAAGTCGGCGATCAGCTTGTCCGCCCGGCCCCGGACGTCGAAGATCTCGCCCAGGTTGGCCAGGTCGGTGTAGAGCGCGTCGAGCGGCGACATCACCCCGCGCTCCGGGCCCTTGCCGCTGCGGCAGGACTCGGTGAGCACGTAGGAGCCGATGCCGAGGCCGGACAGGGTCTGCGGGGTGAAGCCCTTCCCCTCGTCGAAGCCGTAGTGCCAGCCGGCGAAGACCAGGTCGGCCCTGGCGTCCAGCACGGTCTCCTTGGTGATCGCGTCCTTGGAGAGCCACTTGGCCCGCTGGTAGCCGTCCTTCCAGGCGACCTTGTCGACCTGCCCCTTGTCGTCGGGCATCACATAGCCGGCCATCCGGTCCTCCAGGCCGAGCGCGAACATCAGCTCGGTGATGCCGACGTCGTTGGTCACCGTGCGGGCGGGCTTCTCCTTGAAGGTGACCTCGGTGCCGCAGTTCTCCACGGTCACCGGATAGTGGGCGGGGGCGTCGGCGGCGCCGTCACCGCTGGGGGTGATCTCGGCGCCGCAGCCGGTGAGCGCGAGGGCGAGCAGGGCGGCGGCGGCAACGGCCTTGGTGCGCATGGGAGGTCCTCGGGATGGGCGTTCGGCGGGTGGAGGGGGTTACGGAAGACGGTCGAGCAGCAGCTGGACGGCGCCGGTGACCGGGTGCCGCACGGGTGTCGCGCGGACCTTGAACACCTCGGCCAGCAGGCCGGGTTCGAGTACCTCGGAGGGCGGGCCCGAGGCGACGATCCGGCCGTCCGCGACCACGTACAGCAGGTCGCAGTGGCCGGCCGCCAGATTGAGGTCGTGCAGCGCGGTGAGCACCGTGGGACCGGCCTCCCTGACCAGGGCCAGCACCTCCAGCTGGTGCGCGATGTCCAGGTGGTTGGTGGGCTCGTCCAGGACCAGCACCTTGGGCTCCTGGACCAGCGCGCGGGCGATCAGCACCCGCTGCTTCTCACCGCCGGACAGGCTCAGGAAGCCCCGGGCGGACAGGTGCGCGGCACCCACCCGGCGCAGCGCCTCGGCGCACCGGTCCTCGTCCCCGGCGGACGGCCCGGCCAGGGCGCCGCGCCGGTGCGGCAGCCGGCCCATGCCGACCACCTCGGCCACCGTGAAGTCGAACTCGGCCGAGTGCTCCTGCGGCAGCGCCGCCACCCGCCGGGCGGCCTCGCGCGGGGCCAGCGCGTGCAGGGCGTCACCGCCCAGCAGGACGGCGCCGGCGGCGGGCCGCAGCGCCCGGTAGACGCAGCGCAGCAGGGTGGACTTGCCGCTGCCGTTGGGGCCGATCAGGCCGACCACCTGGCCGGCGCCGGCGGTCAGCGTGACGTCGTGGACCAGCCGGACGCCGGCCAGGTCGACCGAGACCCGGTCGACGGCGAGGTCCAGGGCGGCGGGGGAGGCGTTCACCGGCCGCCTCCGAAGGTGTAGCCGCGCCGGCGCATCAGCAGCAGGAAGCAGGGCACCCCGACGGCCGCGGTGACCACGCCGACCGGCAGTTCGGCGGGTGCCAGCAGGGTGCGGGAGACGATGTCGACCCAGACCAGCAGCAGCGCCCCGGCGAGCGGCGCGACCAGCAGCACCCGGCGGTGGCCGGCGCCGACCAGCATCCGCACCAGGTGCGGGACCATCAGGCCGACGAAGCCGATCGCCCCGCTGACCGCGACCACGGTGCCGGTGACGGCCGCGGTGACCACGAACAGTTCGCGGCGCAGCCGGTCCGGGTCCACACCGAGCGAGGCGGCCGTCTCGTCCCCCATGGCCAGCGCGTCCAGCCGTCCGGCGGCGCAGGCCAGGTACGCCAGTCCGGCCAGCACGGTGGCGGCGGCGATCGGCACCGAGCCCCAGGTGGCGCCGCCGAGGCTGCCGAGCAGCCACATCATGGCGGAGCGGGCGGCCTCGCCGCGGGCGGCGGCGAAGACCATCAGCGCCGTCAGCGCGGAGAAGCCGTACGACATCGCGGTGCCGGTGAGCACCAGTCGCAGCGGGGTGAGCCCGTGGGCGGTCCTGGCCGTCAGGTAGACCAGCACCATGGCGAGCAGGGCGGCGGCGAAGGCGGAGGCGGAGAGCGCCCAGACGCCGAACGAGGCGAAGGCGCCCAGCATCAGCACGGCGTTGGCGCCGACCGAGGCGCCGGAGGAGATGCCGAGCACGAAGGGGTCGGCGAGTGCGTTGCGGACCATCGCCTGGACGGCGACGCCGGTGGCGGCGAGCCCGGCGCCGACCACGGCGGCCAGGACGGCGCGCGGCAGCCGTATCTCCCAGACGATCGCGTAGGCGGCGGCCTCGTCGGCCTCCAGCCGGCCGCCCGTCAGCCCGGCGCGCAGCAGCCGCAGCACCTGGCCCCAGCCGAGTCCGGAGGAGCCCACGGCGACGGCGCAGACCAGGGAGACCAGCAGCGCCGCGGCGAGGGCGGCGGCCAGCGGTACGGCGGGTGTTCGGCGCGGGCCCGGCGGGGCCGCGGCGGTGGCCGGTGCGGTCGCGGTGCTGCTCACTGGTGCGCGCCTTGCCTCGGGCCGCGGACGGCGCGGGGCGGCGCGCCCGGGCGCGGGTGTGCCGGGGCGCCATCCCCTCGCAGTCCACGGCGAGTTGTCGGGAGGTCGGCGTCCTCGGGCGATCGGGCTCACGGGGCGCGGGGCACCGTTTACCGTTGCGGGTCAGCGCCGGATTCGCACCGGCTTCCCCCTCAGGACACCTCGGCAGCATAACAAGCGCTCGGGTCAGGCAACCCTTACCGGGCCGACTGTGGCCACGGACACACGAGCGAGCGCCCCCGTCCGCGGTGTGCGGACG